>JASHVH010000541.1 GCA_030039575.1 Acidimicrobiales bacterium
AGGTCTTCGTAGTCACCCACCTGTTCGACCTGGCCGAGAGCCTTTATGAAAAACAACTCGGTTCTGCGTTGTTCTTACGAGCACCGCGACAGGCAGGTGGGCCACCGTTCACGCTCGTGCCAGGACAACCCGAAGCTACCGCTTACGGCGAGGACGTTTACACGCGGATCTTCGGCACGCCCCCTGGCCGAGAACCAAGTGGTCCAAACCGTAGTTCCGGTCTCGTACAGCAGCGCAGCTAAGGGCCCATCAAGCGGTGAAGGAACGGGCAACGGCCGCCAGGAGGGCGGACCGGGATCGCAACAGTTCGCTTGGCGGGGGTAACTGTGACGACAGCCAACGGTGGTTACCCATGCCTGCGAGCTCGCGAACCTATCTAATTGGTCAGCGCCACCAGGGCCGCTCCTCCGTTGGGCCAGCCTGGCATCACCACACATCACGGTCGGTAGACAGACCGGAAAGACAGGTCTCGACGACCTTCGTTCTGCAACCGATTGACCGTTGGGGTACGCCAGAACAACGACGGCCGTGTCTTCCGCAGTCAACAACAGCTTCGTGTAACAACAACCGTTGTGAGCCATTAACACGGTCTAACCCCACGGTCTGTAGATCACGAAACGGCCCTGTCGTTGTCTATGACAGCCATCACCACCGTGTCCTTTCGATACCGTGGGCAGTCCGGTCCCTGTCCCAACGGCCGTAGCATGAGGCTCCGCTCGCCTAGACCACCCGTCCGGAGATGCGGTCCTCTGACTGCGAACCGCCGTCGGGCGAACGCGCTGTCACATCTTCAGCGGACGCGCACACCGCGGAGCTGGTACCCTGGGCCGCCACAGCGCGTGTGCCAAAGGCGGTACCGATCAAGCGGTCTTCCCTGTACAACATCACGCGATCGAACGTGACCCCGACCACGCCCTCGAGGTGCACCTCAGGTTCAACGTAGGCGCGCAACGTTCCAACCACTGTGTCGATTAAAACCTCGGCAAAGTGCCCACGCGAAGAGTACCGCTGGAGCTGCCCGTAGAGAAGCGCGACGCACTCTCCCGGTCTCCCCTCAGAGATGACCAGGACCTTTTCCGGGCGGATCGAGCAACGGACCGGACCATCCTGGATACCCGCGGAACTCCCTCCCACGAGCGCATCGACTCCGATTTGCGGAGAACCGGGAACACCCGGGAACACCAAATTGCCTCCTATGATTTCTCCGGCCACGACATTCTCGCGACCCACGAACCCTGCGACAAAGGCCGTGGCCGGGTCCTGGTAGACGACCTCGGGAGGGCCGACCTGCTCCAGCCTTCCCGCTTGCATAACGGCGACACGGTCCGCGATAGAGAGAGCCTCGTCCTGATCGTGGGTCACCAGGATCATGGTCACACCTGTTTTACGCTGCAGCTCCAACAGCTCCTCGCGGACCCGAAGCCTAAGCTGCGCGTCAAGGTTAGAGAGGGGCTCGTCCATTAGGAGGATCGCCGGGTCGAGGACTAGCGCCCTCGCGAGGGCCACGCGCTGTTGCTCTCCGCCCGACAGCGCCGCGGGGAGCGCATGGATGCGACCCGTAAGGCCGAGGAGATCCAGTGCCTTCTCCGCACGTTCTTGGGCGACTACGCGCGTTACCTTTCGCGCTCGTAGCCCGAAGGTGACGTTGCGTAGCACCGTCATGTGGGGCCACAGTGCGTAATTCTGGAATACCATCGCGGTCGGCCGCTCCTCCGGTCCTGTCGCAGTCATGTCCTTCCCGGCGATAAGTATCTGACCCGCATCCGGTCGGATAAAGCCGCCCAGCATCCGCAACGTTGTGGTTTTACCACAACCAGAAGGCCCAAGGATACAGATAAGCTCACCGTTGGAAACCTGAATACTGAAGTCGTCGACGACGGCTCTTCCACCCAGTACCTTCGTGACGGAGCGGAGCTCTAACGCATAGCCGTACCCCCCTTCTAGACCGGCCACGGAAACCCCCGCGAAATGTGGACTGTCCTGATCATCGCAAGTGATACCCCTGCGCCAGCGTGCTAGAGAAAATGTGCTTCCGTGCCACCATCAAAAGGACCAGTGACGGGACCGTCAGCAATATCGCGAACACCGCCGTGGCCTCGGCAGGGTAGTCGGCCACGAGGTTGTACATCTGCACAGGCATAGTGACATACGTCGGTACCCCGATGAGAAAGGTACCCTGGGCCTCGTCGAGAGAAGCCAGGAACGCGAGGATGAACGCAACGATTATTGTTGGACGGGCAAGGGGCAGCGTCACACTAAAAAACGTCCGCAGAGGTCCAACGCCGCAATCGCGCGCCACCTCGATCAGTGACTCCGGGACCGCGGCAAAGGCGGCGGCCGGTATCCACGTCATGACGACCAGCGTACTCAGGAGCTGGATGATGACGACTCCCGTGAAAGTGCCCATCAAATGAAGGCTGTAGAACAGACTGGCTATGGCGATGTAGAGCCCAATTTTCGGGAACGCACCGGTGGCAAATATGGTCATCATCATCAATCGCTTGCCGGCAAAGCTCTTCCGGCCAAACGCATAGGCTGCCGGTAGACAGA
Organism: Acidimicrobiales bacterium; assembly: GCA_030039575.1. Lineage (GTDB taxonomy): Bacteria > Actinomycetota > Acidimicrobiia > Acidimicrobiales > Palsa-688 > Fen-671. The sequence continues at coordinate 2,551 of JASHVH010000541.1, forward strand.
CAACCGCCGACACAGCGGTCACCGTAAATGCAAACACGAAGCTCCACTTGACCGATTCGAGCAGGCCGCTCGTGTCGAGCACGGTCAGCCACCAGGACAGAGTCCAATGCGAAGGGAAGACGCTCGGGTAAAACCAGCTTTGAGCGAATGCGGCGACCACCAGCAGGACCAGGGGCCCCAGTATGAAGAGGCCAAGCGCCACCACAAGTAGCCCAGTTGCACCCCCGCTGAACAGGCGGCCGAGCCGCTGCTGGCCGGCAGCCGGGTTTGCTGCGATGTCCGCTGGAGCGCTCCTCATTGCACCGTCAGTAACACCAGAGTGCGTGGAGAGCGGTACCGACATCAATTGCTCTCGGAGCGCATAGCCTGACGGCGCTTCTCAGACCGCAGAGAAACGACATAAATACAACTGAGACCAAGGGCGACGAGGAAGATTATGACGGACATGACCTCGGCCATCTGGGGTTCGCCGTAGGATTGGTAATAGTCGGTCATTGCCACCCCGAGCATCTGGGGGGAGTTTGCCCCCATTAGGTCCGGGATTGTGAAGCTCCCGAGGGCCCCCACCGCAGTGAATATGAGCACAATGAGCGTAGGTATTTTATTAAGTGGGACAAGTACCTGCCATAGTAGACGTACCCAGGAAGCACCGACGTCACGGCCAGCGTCGATAAGCACAGCGGGGACGCTCTGGAGCCCCGCCGAGATCAATATCACACCGAACGGGAGCTCGGTCCACACGAGGCCTATAACGACTCCCAGAGACGTATAGCCAGGCATACCGAGATGGGTGATCCCGGCACTGTTAAGGAGCGCGGCCAGCCGTCCGTTTGCTTCCCAGAACGTTACCAGGGCGTAGGAAGCTATTACCACGGGTATGAACATAGGTATGAGGTAGAGCGTGGAGGCCACGTGGCCCAAGCGGCGATTGCCGAAGCGCACAAAGAGAGCCAAGACCCAGGCTACGGCAACAAGGATCACAGTTGACAGCCCGGTTATCCACAGCGTGGCCCATAGGTCCGCCCGAAGGTCGGAGCTATCGAAGAAGGCACGATAGGCTCCCAGCGTTAGGCCGTCCTTTGCCACCACTTGGTGCTGAGCGACCGCGGCGACGGTTGCGTTCAGCCCCCCGGTGTCACCGAAGGTGTAGAGGACCGCTAGCACAATCGGCAGCCCGGTGAATACCAACACAACGAGGATGGGTACACACCCCGCTAAGAAAGGCAGGATGCCCTCCGCCAGGCGTGACCGCCCCCTCACCAGATGTGAGGCGCGCCTCGCGGAGGGCGTTTTTGCTTCGTCGACCGGGAGGGCAGCTGACGTCAAGGTTTAGCTGGAAGCAACGTCAGTCTGCCACTTGAGGTTAACATCGTTGGTGTACTGGGAGTCCCAGTACGGTGTGTAGTTCTTGGCCGCATTGCCGAACTCGTCGATCACGCTCTTCGGAGCGTACTTCCACTCAACACCCGGAAAACCTTGGATGTCTTTCGCCACCAAACTTTGTTCGGTGGCGGAGAGCATATAGTTGACGAAGGCGAACGACGCTTGTTGATCCGGGCTCCCCTTCAGGACGACAAGGTCGACGGGGCTGCCGGGCAAGGTGGGGTTTGAAATTTGCGCGAGCTTAACCGTAGACGGTACGTCATGGTCTGCAATGGCGGAGGCGCCTTCGTCTGACCAGGTAGTTGTCATCCAGATGTCCGAGTTGGCAAGTAACTGAAGAGTCGCCGCCGATCCGTCGGGGTAGAGGCCGTTTTGATAAATGTCTTGTTTCAGTGAGGCAAGCGTTTTCAACCCCGGGGCCCAGTACGATTCAAGGCTTGGCTTGTAACCTGTGGAGAAGACGCTCAGGTCGCCAGCGGGTACGTTAGTTTGGAGCACGGCTTGAATGAAGCCATAGCCGGCCCCACCAGTGGTCGGTGAGTTGTAGGTGAATTTGCCGGGGTGGCTGCGTATCCAGGTGAGTAAACCAGCCAGAGTCGTCGGCGGCGAGGGGACGTCAGTAGAATTGTAGGCCAGTACTACAGCGGACCCGCGAAAGGGAACGCCCATGTAGTCGGTGGCTTGTAATAGGTTCGGGTCGACCTCGTCCATGTTTGGCACTTCTTTGGAGGTGACTGTAACTCCCGCATGGGCCAGCAGTAGTTCGGGCACGATCTGAGAATCAGTAATGTCTACAGGGGGGGCTGCGTGGCTGTGTTGAGCGGCGATGATCCGGTCGTAAAGAGCCGAGTCGAAGCTCGAACTCGATGCCATAATGACGTTAACGTGGATATTCGGGTACGCCTTTTCGAACGCGGGTATCCAGACATTTTGATATGGAAAAAGGTGAGTGCCCTCGATGGGCTGGTTGGAATCGGTTTCTACAGTGATCGTCACAGGTTTGGCGGTCGGAGAATAGCCAGGTTCTGAAGGAGGGGGAGTGGCTAGCGCCGGCGCGGCGGCGGCGGGTACGAGGCCGATGCCGGCAACGGCAAGCGGAGCTAACAACGCTCGTCCTAGGCGGTTACCCAGCAGATTGGTGGCGTGGCGGTATCGCATTCGGGCGCTCCTTTCATGATGTAATTGGGTGGACGGTGTGAAGCGGTCTGGGCGAGACGGCAATATGTCGATCAGATGTCGAACATTCGGTTGGGTCCGGCGCCTACCTTTTGCGTGCGGACATCGCAATATGTCACTGCAGGCATTAGCAAGAGGAGAAGCATCACGAGGGCGAGGGCACGAAGAGTCCGGATGTCACCCTGAGCGAAGGGATGACGTGCTTCGTGGAGCAATGGGTTCGTCTCGGTGACGCATTGCCCCGGCGAAGTGCGAGAGGCGTGGCCACAACGTGATCCGACTTTGGCGCCTTGCAGAGGGATGATAGCTCTCAAGTGTGATCGCGCCACTCACGCCAGTCAGGCTACCACTACAGGCCACTACGGTCAAGTGGTCTAGCGTTTGTTCACCAGATGTTTCGGGCCTGTTTACCGGATGTTTGAGGCCATCCAGTCCACTGCGTGTCTTCTACTTTGTCTACCGTTCAGGGACGTGTCGTCGCCCGCCAATTAGGAAGCCGGGCTGCTGCAAAGGGTTGGTTAGCGATCGTGCCGTACGACGCTACGGCACCGAACGGCATGACCGAGGGCTTAGCGCTTACACGGCTAAAGCTAGACCACTTGACCCCGATGTGGTCTATCGTGGTATCATAATGGCCGTGAGTGGCGCGATCGGTGCACGGGGCAACGACTTTGGCGTCGGCTTGCCGAAGTTTGCACAGATAGTGGCCACCATTGCCAGCGAGATCCATCGGGGGCAGTTGTCGGGTCAATTGCCAACCGAGCGTGAGCTGTGCAAGCAGTTCTCCGTCAGCCGGGCAACGCTACGCCGTGCTCTCTCGGCGCTAGCCGAGACCGGCCAGATACAGCCCTCTTGGGGTCGAGGTTGGTTTGTGGTACACGAAGCCGTGAGCGAACCCCCCAACGCCTTACTGAGTTTTTCCGAACTGGCAGAAGGGCGACGATTGCCGCCTAGTACCAAAATTATCGACCTCAGTACTCGTCCAGCAGATCTCGACGAGGCAGACCTGTTGCGGGTGGCGCCGGGGTCCAGACTATTGTTGTTGGAGCGGCTACGGTTCCTGGACAACGTCCCGATCGTCCTTCAGCGCAGCCTGCTTGCGCTGGCGCGGATGGAGGGGCTGGCAGAAGCGCTCGATTCGGTGGATCTCACGCACCTCTCGCTCTACCGTCTTCTGCAGGAACGTTGGGGGATCGTGGCGGCCCGGGCCGACTATGTCGTGCAGGCTCGTGCGGCTAGCGACAGGGAAGCCGAGCTTTTGGATGTTGCCCCGGGCTCCCCCATGCTACACGCCACACAACTCACGTTCGACCAGGAGGGCAACCCATTCGAAAGGCATTGGTCCTGCTACCGCGGTGACCGCTACCGCTTCGAAGCGAGCCTTTCGCGGCCAGGCCGGCCGAGCATCGTCGGCTCGAGCACCCTGCGAGATGTGACGGTCCCACACAAATACTAAGCCCGAGCCGGATAAAGGAGAACGAGCATGGCATCCCTGAAGCTCGCGTACATAGGTGGTGGGGGTGTCCGCGGTCCCGGGACAATAGCCACGCTGCTGCAACGCCCCGAGGCGTTTGCAGGTTCAGAAGTTGTACTCATTGACTTGGACGACGACCGTCTTGGTGTGGTGCTCCGGTTTGCGGAAAACCTGGCCAAGGCGAAGGGTGCGTCCATCACCTTCACAGCGACCACAGACCGACGCGCCGGCCTTGCCGACTGCGACGCGGTGCTCACCGCATTCCGCCCGGGGGGCTTCGAGGCTCGTGTCATCGACGAACGAGTTCCGCTCAAACACGACGTCATCGGCCAAGAAACGCAAGGGCCCGGCGGGTTCTTCATGGCGTTGCGGTCTATCCACGTCATGAAGAGCATCTGCGAGGAGATGGATGCCGTCTGTCCCAACGCCATGATCTTCAACTACACCAACCCCGTGAACATCGTCTCTCAGGCGGTTTCAACAAACTGCAACGTGCCGATCGCGTCTTTCTGCGAAGGTCCGATCTCATTCCCTCGCGTGCTCGCCAAGGCGGCCGGCTTGGACCCTGACGAACTGGACGTCACGATGGTCGGCGTCAACCACAACTGCTGGAGCGTGCACCACGAGTACAAGGGTACGGACCTGATCGACACCATTCGGGACCGCTTAGAAGAACAGCTGAACCAAGGGCACCTCACGGAGCTCCAGCGACGTGTGCTCCGCCTGGCGACGACCATGGGCGCGGTTCCTTCCTACTACTTCCAGTACTACTACTTCAGCTCCGAGGTGCTGGCGGAACTCAAGGCAAAGCCCACCACAAGGGCCGAAGACATCTTGGCCAACGTGCCTGATTACTGGGCGCACTACCGCGAACAGGCTGCGTCCAGCACCCCTGAGCTGGACCCCGACCGCTCGCGAGGCGGGATCCATGAGCTTGAATTAGCCATAAAGGCAATAGACGCCGTCTTCAATGACAAGGGCGGCGTACTGCCGGTCAACGTGCTCAATACCGGTTGTGCCGCTGCCGGGTTCGACGAGAACGTCGTCGTGGAGTTGCCCTGCCGGGTGTCCAGGACCGGGTTCACCCCTATTCCGCAGCCGGCACTTGCGGCTCCTGTCCGTGGCCTCGTTGAGATGTTGGCCGAGTACCAGGTCGCCGCAGCAGACGCGGCGTGGGGTGGCGACCGCCAAAGCGCCATAAGGGCACTCGTCGCCAATCCACTGGTTGTTTCATTAGCCAAGGCCGAGGCGATCTACAATGAGATGGCCCACGCGTTGGCGGCCTTTTTGCCCGAACGGCTACGATGACGTCCCAGCTCGTTCTGGCGATTGACGGCGGTAACTCCAAGACAGTCACGGTCGTCGCCGACACGAGAGGGCGCGTCCTTGCGACTGCCGTCGGGGGCTGCGGTTCTATCTATGGCGCGCCTTCGCCCGAACCGGCTCTAGAAGTACTCATAAGTACCGTCCGCGATGCCATTAATAGAGCACGAACAACGCCAATGCGGATCGCCTCAACAGCTGCCAGCCTGTCTGGCGCCGACTGGCCCGAGGACCACGAGTTGTACCGGTCCGAGCTACGGGACCGAGCTGGCATCCGCGGGCCGCTCCGGGTCATGAACGACGCCCTTGGCCCTTTGCGTCTTGCGACACCAACTGGCGTAGGCGTCGCGGTCGTGTTGGGCACGGGAGCCGCCATCGGGGGGCGCGGGCCCAGCGGCGACGTCTGGCACGGCAGCTTCTGGTTACCCGTCGGGGGGACAAAATGGCTTGGGCAGCGTGGTTTGGCGGCAGTGTACCGATCGGCCCTTGGCTTGGGGCCACCGACCTCACTTACCGCCAGGTTCCTCTCCCGCTTCGCTGTGGACACTGAAGAGGCATTATTGCACCTACTTACGAGGCGGGGCGCCTGTCACGCCGGCTCAAGCCCTGAGCGAGACGCCGGGCTCGTAGTCCTGGACGAAGACGGGGAGGAAGACATTGTTGCTCGCAGTATCGTAGAGGAACACACAACGCTGGTGGCGCAGTACGCGCTGGTAGCTGCCCGAAAGGTGGCACTCCGTTCGCATTTCACCGTGGTGCTCGCCGGTGGCCTGCTACGCCACCCAACCTCCACCTTAGGGGCCTCGTTGGTCGACAAGCTCACACGTCTCGATGACCACGTCGCCGTGGTTAAAACAACCGTGGCCCCAGTGGCCGGCGCCGTTTTAGACGCAATCGCGTTGACCGGCACCGAAGTCAGGGAACCCCTCGTAGGCGCCGTCATGAGGTCTCCACTGCTAAACTTGCTTGGTCAACCGGGCCAAACCACCCCGGTAACATTGGCTGTCTCTTCGGATAGCGACACCTTGGTCGGCACCAATGCCCAAGGCGCGATACGGCACGTTCCAGGCTCCAGCCCCATCGCGAACCCCAGGCACTCGCGCGAGTTTAGCGACGCCCGAGAGAACGTCGAACACGAACCGGCCGCAGCGAGGAAGTTCGACAGCAGTGCAACATAGGCACAAATCTCCCTGTTACCCTGGCGGAGCGCCTCTTCAGCGCACCTTGCGGAAGGCGGCGCGCAGCTCTGCCGAGAACAGTTGCGGTTGTTCCCAAGCTGCGAAGTGGCCGCCCTTTTCGGCTTCGTTGAAGTAGATCAGGTTGTGGTAAGCCTTCTCCGTCCAGCTGCGCGGCGCTCGGACGTACTCCTCGGGGAACACCGTGACTGCCGCCGGGAACGAAAGGTCGGCGGCGGCGAAGAAGTTGCGTCCAGTTACGGCTTGCTGCCAGTACAGGCGCGCCGCGGACGTCGCGCTGTTCGTGAACCAATAGACCGAAATGTTGTCAAGCACGTCGTCGCGTGTCATAGCGCCAAAGGGCTTCCCGGCAAAGAGCTGGGCGAGGTGCTCATAGCTGGTCGCGTCGTGGTCGAGGAGCCAGGCCGCCAGGCCGACGGGTGTGTCCGTCAGGCTGTAGCCGATCGTTTGCGGACGCGTGCCCTGGATAACGCCGTACCCGCGGTGGTACGTCGCGAATGCCACCTGTTCATATGCGCGCTTTTCCGCGTCCGAGAGCTCGGCCGGCGGAGGATCGCCGTTGCGGATGTGACCGAGAATGTCGAGGGGGACCATCTGCGCGAAGTTGACGTGGATGCCGAGCAGGCCTTTGGGCGCCTGACGCGCCATTGCGGCCGAGATGGCGGTGCCCCAGTCGCCACCCTGCGCGACGTAGCGCGTGTACCCGAGCCGTTCCATCAGTCCAGCCCATGCACCTGCGATGTGGTCGGGCCCCCAGCCGATGGCTGTGGGCTTGCCCGAAAACCCATAGCCCGGTAGCGACGGGATCACCAGGTCGAATGCGTCCGAAGCGCTCCCGCCATGCTCGGTGGGATTGGTTAATGGCTCGATGACCTTCAGCTGCTCTATGACCGAACCGGGCCAGCCGTGGGAGATGATCAGCGGCAACGCGTTCTCGTGCGGCGA
>JASHVH010000542.1 GCA_030039575.1 Acidimicrobiales bacterium
CGGCGCGCACCGAGGGAGCGCCACCACTCACTGCGTCCGCCAACCGGTGCCAGGCCACGGACAGCGGCGGCCTCCTCCTACGGGGCCCCCGGCCCGCCGGCCCGGCCCGCCGGTTCGCCCCGTTCCCGCCCTTCGCCCCCGTCGCCGCCCCGACCACCATCGACGCCCCGGGGGACCGTCCGGCCGATGCGGGCCTGGAGGCGGCGGGACAAAACAGCTGGTCCGAGTTCGGTCCGTAGGACCAGCTCCGCGAGACGGTCAGGCTCGTGCACGGCCGCCGAAGGCATCAAGCGGCAGGAACAGCTATTCGTCCCGTGGGACATCGGCCTTGATTGCGGCCAGGGGTATCTTCTCGGCCGCCCCGCGCCTCTTCCGGTCGGGAACTGAGGCGAGACTTTCACCTGGGAAAGGCAGCACCGGTTCTCCCCATACCATTTACTGATGACCGCCGGCCCGACCCGTTACGTTCAAGCCGTCCACGAGACCCTCGTCGTGTACGACGGCGCGACCGGGACCAACCTTCAAGCGCGTGGCCTCGGCCCGGACGACTTCGGGGGCGCGTCCTTCGAGGGCTGCAACGAGCTCCTGTGCGTGACCAGGCCCGACGTGATCGCGGACCTGCACAAGTCGTTTTTCGACGTGGGCTGCCACGTCGTCGAAACCAACAGCTTCGGTTCGCTGCCCTGGGTCCTGGCCGAGTACGGCATCAGCGACCGGGCACAGGAACTGGCTCGAGCCGCGGCGGCTATCGCCAGGGATGTGGCTGACAGCTACGACGGGGACCGATGGGTGGCCGGCTCGCTGGGACCGGGCACGAAGATCGCTTCACTGGGCCAGATTTCGTTCACCGATATGCGGGACGGCTACCAGGAGGCGGCCGCCGGGCTCATCGCCGGCGGAGCGGACCTCCTGATCATCGAGACGGTCCAGGACCTGCTCCAGGCCAAGGCAGCCATCATCGCCTGCCGCCGGGCTATGGCGGACGCAGGCAAGGAGCTCCCGCTCCAGGTGCAGGTCACCATCGAGACGACGGGGCGCATGTTGATGGGCAGCGAGATCGGGGCCGCTCTCACCACGCTCGACGCCATGCGGCCCGACGTCATCGGGCTCAACTGCGCCACCGGCCCGGCGGAGATGGGCGAGCACGTGCGTTACCTGAGCGCCCACAGCCGGGTACCCATCTCGTGCCTGCCCAACGCGGGGCTGCCGTCTGTGGTCGACGGCAAGATGCACTACGACCTCACCCCCGAACAGCTGGCCGAACACCACCGGCGCTTCGCCGCCGAGCTTGGGGTCAGCGTGCTCGGGGGCTGTTGCGGTACCACCCCGGGCCACCTGAAGGCGGTAGTGGACGCCCTTTCCGGGTTGACGCCGGCTCGCCGCCACCACGAATGGGAGCCAGGGTGCGCCTCGCTTTACACGCACGTCCCCTACGACCAGGCTCCGTCCGTGCTCAACATCGGCGAGCGCACCAACGCCAACGGCTCCAAGCGTTTCAGGGAAGCCATGTTGGCAAAGGACTGGGACACCTGCACGGCCATGGCCAAGGACGCCGTTCGGGCGGGCAGCCACGTTCTCGACGTGTGCGTCGATTACACAGGGCAAGACGGCGTAGCGGACATGACCGAAATTGCCAGCCGGTTCGCCACCCAGGCCACCCTGCCACTGGTGCTTGACTCGACCGAAGCACCGGTGATCGAACGCGGCCTCCAGCACATCGCCGGCAAGCCCATAATAAATTCGGTCAACCTCGAGGAAGGTGACGCTACGGGCACCCGCCTCGACCGCTTCCTGACGTTGGCCCGTGACTACGGTGCCGCCGTCGTTTGTACCTGTATCGACACCGAAGGCCAGGCCCGCACGGCAGAGTGGAAATTGCGGGCCGCCGGAGCTATTTACGAGCTGGCTGTCGGCCGTTACGGCCTCCTTCCTGAAGACCTCTTTTTCGACGCCCTTGCCCTGCCGGTAAGCACGGGGATGGAAGAAAGCCGGCGGGACGGCATCGAGACCATAGAAGGCATAAAGCTCATCAAGGCGGCGTACCCCGGGGTGCGGGCCGTGCTCGGGATCTCCAACGTCTCCTTCGGCCTCAGCCCGGCCGCCCGCCAGGCCCTCAATTCGGTCTTCCTGCACGAATGCCAGAAGGCGGGCCTCGACGCTGCCATCGTGAACTCCGGCCGGATCGTACCCCTCGACCGGCTCCCGGAGGACGCCGTAAAGGTGTGCCTCGACCTCATATACGACCGCCGGGATGCCTCAACCGGCTATGACCCTTTGGCTGAGTTGCTGCGTCTTTTCGAAGGCGCGGTGGCGGAAGGGTTGGCCAAAGAGGACCGCACTGACTGGCCCGTCGACCGGCGCCTCGAGCAGCGGGTGGTGGACGGCTCGCGCGACGCCCTCGAGGCCGAGCTCGACGAAGCACTCGGGCTCGGCACCCCGGCTCTCGACATCGTGAACGGCCCGCTGATGGCGGGCATGAAAACGGTCGGGGACCTGTTCGGTTCGGGCCGCATGCAGTTGCCTTTTGTACTTCAGTCGGCAGAGGTCATGAAGTCGGCCGTGGCTTACCTGGAGCCGCACATGTCCAAGTCAGATGACCACGGGAGAGGCAAGATCGTGCTCGCCACGGTGAAAGGCGACGTGCACGACATAGGCAAGAACCTGGTCGACATCATCCTTACCAATAACGGCTACGAGGTCTACAACCTGGGCACGAAAGTGGCCATATCGGAGATGGTGAGCAAAGCGGAAGAGGTGGGCGCCGACGCCATCGGTATGTCGGGCCTCCTGGTGAAGTCCACCCTCATAATGCGCGACAACCTCATCGAGCTCAACGACCGCGGCCTCGAAAAGTACCCGGTAATGCTTGGAGGCGCCGCCCTCACACGGACTTACGTCGAAAGAGACCTGCGGTCCGAGTACAAAGGCCGGCTTTTCTACGGGAAAGACGCTTTCGAAGGGCTACGGACGATGGACCGGCTGATGGAGCTAGTTCGCTCCGGGGAGGACGACCCCGAGTTCGGCCGGGCGCCGGGAGGACGGGCCGGCGTGCCTCCGCGGCGGAGCGCCAGTGGCAGCGCGCCGCGCCAGGTCTCGGAGCGCCAGATGCTCGATCGCCCCTCACGTGCCCCGTCGGTGGCCACGGACAACCCTGTGCCGGTGCCGCCTTTTATCGGTACCCGGGTCGAACGGGGCATCCCTCTGGCCGAGATAGCCAGGTACCTGAACGAGACTTCGCTGTTCCGGAACCAGTGGGGCTACCGGCCGTTGGCGGGTGAAAACGACGCCGAGTTCAAAACCCGGGTCCGGGCCGTGCTCCGGGAGCGGCTCGACGCCGCCCGGCAGGCCGACGTGCTGCGCCCCGCTGTCGTGTACGGCTACTTCCCGGCCAACTCCGACGGCGACGACCTCGTAATCTGGGCGGACGAGGACCGCTCGGCCGAGGTTACCCGGTTCAACTTCCCCCGCCAGGACGAAAGCCCCTGGTTGTGCGTCGCCGACTTCTTCAAGCCGGTTGCCTCCGGGACAAGGGACTATGTCGCTTTTCACGTCGTGTCCATGGGGGAGGCGGCGTCCAAAGAAACGGCCCGGCTGTTCAAGGACAACCGCTACGGCGATTACCTCCACCTCCACGGCCTTTCTGTCGAAATGACCGAAGCACTGGCCGAGTACTGGCATTGGCGCATACGCGACGAGTGGGGCTTCGCAGGTGAGGACGGGCCGTCCTTGCAGGGCCTGTTCCGCCAGCAGTACCGCGGCGGGCGTTATTCCTGGGGTTACCCCGCCTGCCCCGACCTGGAGGACAATGCCCGGTGCGCGCAATTACTGAGGGCGGAGCGGATCGGCGTCGAATGCTCCGAGGAGACGTCTTGGCAGTTCCACCCGGAACAGACGACGGCCGCCATCATCTGCCATCACCCCCAGGCCAAGTACTTCATAATCCGCCGGGGGGCGGGGAGCGCCAGCCGGGCGTCATAACCGCGGGGACACCCTCGGCCGCCAACGCGGGCCAGCCCCGGCTGGACCAGCCCCGGCCATCCGGGCCTAT
>JASHVH010000543.1 GCA_030039575.1 Acidimicrobiales bacterium
ATGTCCGCCGGGGAGATCCCCGGCGGTGGCGCCAAAGCCAAGTTGCTCGGCTTGGGCCGGTCCCTGCTCGTCAACGGCTTCGTTTCGCACTTCGATCGCCACCAGGTGGCGCGCCAACTGCGAGCGGTAGTGCAGTGGAAAGCCACGGACCCCAATATGAGCGAGAAGGAAGTCCAGGGGATGTGGCGTTTGGTCGAGCGGGCCGAGGCCCGCCTCTAAGGAACTGAAAGAAGTGGCCGAGGAACTTGAGGCCGACGAGGCCGTGCAGGCTGAAAAAAAACCCGCCTTACGTTGTGAGTTCGCACGGACCGGCCGGACCGGCTCATGGGAACCGGCCCGGCACGACCACCGGTCGCTTGGTTAATTGGCCCGAAGACCCCGGCCGGGACGGGCACATCAGGTATCTTGGGCGCCCCCGATGAACCAACAGGCCGTGGGGTCGCAAAGCCGGCACCGCTTAGGTCCCCCCAAAGCGCCCCTTTCGTGGAGCACTACCGGGTGGCAACACCGATGAGCTGTGAGGACGACTTGATCATCGAGACTGGGCCGGTGCGGGGCCGAGCGGCGCAAGAGGCGTATGGGCGCGCACAATGTGCGCCACAGCTCTGCCATCGCAGCGGCGAGCTCTCCGGCCCGAGCATCCGCCTCTCGCTGCTGTGCCACCGTCTTGGGGCTAGCTGACTGATAGATCGAACTGTAAAAGGGGAACATTCTCTTCCTCCAAAGTGGATAATGCCGGAACTCCAGATTTTGCTAACGGGCGGTCCGCGAACGGCGACTTCAGGAGCTGAAAAATGTGGTTGCAATTACCTTTTCGGCCCCAGTTGACTTTTCAGCCCCAGGGCCCAGGAAACCCCGCTAGTTCCCTGTCCTCTTCCTCCGAAGAGGACGTTGAAAGGGGTACGCGACAATCCTGGCCTCGTCTACCTCTTTCGCCACGGCCGCGCCTAAGGCGCAACCCGAGAGTGGCGTACGACCCGGGCCCGGTGTAGCCGGGGTTTGCCCCTACCGGGCTGAGGTCAAGACGTCGCGGTGTGACCTGGTCACGAGAAAGGCGATATTGACAATGGTTTTCACTTCAGCCTCCTCTCGGACCGCTACGCCGGTGCCATCATTACAGCGCGGGAACTGCTCCGGCCGCCACTGATTTTCCGGCCGGGTCGGGCCGGGGCGGTCCCTGTTGGCGCGGCCGGGCGTGCCGGCTGCTATGTTCTGCGCGTGGCCGTTCGATCACCACGGGTGACGAGCGGTATGAGCACCTGTCGGGTGGTGGGCTGAGTGATGGCGGGGCTCGAGCGCGAAGCGGGTGCCCGCGGGCTGCGCCAGCGGCTGCGCCGGTTCTCGAACCTGAGCGCGGCCTTGCATAATCGGGACATTCGGCGCCTCGAGCTGGTATGGGGGCTGGCAATCGCGGTGGAATGGGCCCATTTCGTGGCCCTCGGCGTTTTCGCTTACGACCACGGCGGAGCCTCGTTCGTGGGACTGGCTGGGTTGGTGCGCCTATTGCCGGCCGGGGTGCTGACCCCGTTCGCCTCGAGCCTGGGAGACCGTATGCGGCGCGAACGGATGCTCCTCGTCTTGCTCGTCGTGGAGTCGGCCGCTCTTGTCGGATCCGGAGCGGCCGCGCTGGCCGACCAACGGATGCTCGTGCTCCTGTTGGCGGCCGTCATCGGGGTGACCTCGACGCTTGTGCGGCCGGCGGTGGAGTCCATACTGCCGTCACTGGCCCACACTCCCACCGAGCTCGTCGCCTCGAACGGGGCCAGTTCCACCTTCGAAGGGCTCGGCGCCCTCGGCGGCCCCCTGATCGTCGGGGTGACCATCGGCTTCATAGGCGCCGGCGGTGTGTTCATCGCCGCCGGGGCCACCCTGTTGGGCGCCGTTGCCGTTCTCGCGACTGTGAACGTACCGCCACCGGTCAACGTGGGCCTCCACGGAAGCGGTCTTGAGGGCGGGAGGACGGCCGGCATAGCGGGGACCATCCGCACAAGCCTGGCCGGGCTCCACCACGTCGCTCGGGACAGGTGGGCGAGGGTCTTCATGGGCCTGGCCGGTGCGCAATGCTTCGTACGCGGTTGTATGAACGTGCTGCTCGTGGTGGCCGCGTTCAGCCTCCTCCACGCCGGCTCCTCCGGCGTTGGGTACCTGAACGCCGCTCTCGGCGTCGGCGGGCTGGCCGGGGCGTTCGGCGCCACCATGTTGAGCACCAAACGATTGGCTGCGTGGTTTGGAGCGGCTATCGCCCTTTGGGGCATACCAATTGCGTTGCTTGCTCCCCTGTCTTGGATCGTCCCGGCGATGCTCTGCCTGGTCGTGGTGGGCGCCGCCAACGCTGTCGAGGACGTCAGCCTCCTGACCCTGCTTCAGCGAAGTTGCCCGTACGAGCTACTCGCAAGCGTGCTCGGAGTGTTGTGGGGCTTGGCCATGACGGCCGTGGCACTGGGTTCGATCGCGGCCCCCGCCATCGACACGGCATTGGGGGCTCGCGGGGCGCTTTTGGCCGTCGGCCTCATCCTGCCCGTGCTCGCTCTCGCTACAAGCCGTTTTTTCTCCCGTGCCGACGCCGCTTTACGACCGGTCGAGGGGCTCGAGTTGGTCGGAGGTGTCCCGATGTTCGCCCCCCTCTCGCTCGTGGTGAAGGAGCGGGTGGCTGCGGCGCTTGTCCCGGTCCCGGTGGCGGCGGGAAAGACGGTTATCCGGACGGGCGAACCGGGTGACCGCTTTTACATTGTCAAGACGGGCCAGTTCGTCATTGAACGGGGCGGGGTGCCGGTCGCCAGCGCCGGGAGAGGCGACTATTTCGGCGAGGTCGCGCTCGTAAAGGGCGTGGCGCGCACAGCGTCGGTGCGAGCCGACGGCGACTCGTCGCTGTACGCCCTCGGACGCGAGGCATTTGTCGACGCCATCTCAGGCCACCCGACGGCGATCGCCGAGGCGCACCGGATCGCGGCCGAGCGCGGGCCTGGTTCCTAAACCACATCCCGCCCCGATAGTGCACCGAACAATTGGGTAGCCTAACTATTCGATGGCCGAACTGAGCTACAGCTCCGTGGGCTGGACCGCCGCCCGGCTGGCGCGTCACGTCGAGGTGGCGCTGGCGCCGCTGGACCTATCGCCTGCGCAGTACCGGATGCTGGTCCAGATAGCCAGGGGCACCGACGCGTCGAGCTCGCTCGCTCAGAAGCTAGCCGTATCCGCCCCGAGCGTCACCGCCGTTGTCGATGTGCTCGTCCAGCGGGGTGCCGTCGAGCGGGCGCACTCCGCCGAGGACCGTAGACGGATCGCGCTGGCCTTGACTGACGATGGCCGGAGCCTCCTCGGTGCGGCAGAAGAGGCCCTGCGCGAACGCATTCAAGCAATCGCCGACGAACTCGCGGACGAGGGTCTCGTGTCGGACGCGATCGGGGCTTTGAGCCTGTGGGGCGAAGCCCTCGACCGCTCCCGGGCGCGCCGGCACGGGGAGCGGGTGAACACTGCCGGGCCGCCACCTTGAGCGTCCGTACCGTCCTGTTCGGGACTGACAATGCCGAGCTGATAAGGGAGCTCGATGATCACCCGTTCGTCCCGATCGGCGAAACCTCGCACTACTCGCCGCCGGGCGCCACCATAGACCCCGACCCGAGCAAGTCGTGGCTTCGGCGGGCGTGGCCGATCATAAAGACGCATAAGGGGATCTGGTCGCTTTCCCTGGCGATGTCCTTCATCGCGCTGCTGGCGCAAGTGCAGATCCCGCGCCTAATTGGCAACGCCATAAACGAGTGCCTGCCGACGCCGGGGCATACGACGGACCTGAAGCCTTTGAGCAGCTTCGTGACATTGATCTTCGTCTCGATCGCTGTGCGAGAGGTGTCCAACTACCTCGGTAGACGCTGCCTGCTGACCACGGCCTACAGCTTCGAGTACGACCTCCGGAACATCATCTACGAGCACTACATGTCCTTGTCGTTCCCCTTTTACGACCGCGTCTCGGTGGGCCAGCTCATTTCACGGGCCAACTCGGACGTGCGGGCGGTCCAGCAGTACCTGGTCATGGCCCCGACCGTGCTGGTCCAGTGCGCGGTGATCTTCGTGGCCTTTGCGGAAATGTTCGCCCTGAACGTCCAGCTCACGCTGGTCACTGCCATATCGCTACCGATCACGTTCTTGGTCGGGGTGGCAATGAGAAAGAAGATCTACCCGATCTCATGGCTCATCCAGGCCCGGCTGGCCGAAATTGCCATGCTGGTAGAGGAGAACATCTCGGGCGTCCGGGTGGTGAAGTCGTTCGCGGCCGAGCA
>JASHVH010000544.1 GCA_030039575.1 Acidimicrobiales bacterium
TGCCGGGGCCAACGGGATCGTCGTGGCCATGGTCAGTTGTCCTGAAGAAGCCCGACAAGCCGTCGAGCTGTCACGTTACCAGCCAGAGGGACGGCGGAGCTACGGTGGCGGCCCGCGAAATGGCGTGGGTAAGTCCGGCTTAGATGGGCTTGAGCCCGACTTGCCTGAGGTTTTCGCGATGGTGGAGACGAGCGGAGGCCTGAGTCGAGTTGAGGAGATCGGCGATGTCGTTGGCTTGGCCGGCCTCTACGTGGGACCAGTGGATCTCGGGCTGGCTATGTCTCGGCCCTACCCATTGTTGAGCGACGACGCCCCATGGCTGTCGGCCGTAGAGTCAGTAGTGCAGGCGTGCCGCCAGCGAGGCCTGAGGGCGGGGATGTTCGCCACTGATGGAGATGACGCTCGCCGGTGGCTGGCGACTGGCTTCTCCGATGTTGTGCTCTCGAGCGATATCTCCATCTTGCGGAGGGGCTTGCACGAGCACTTGGACCGGGCCCGGGTCCCGGCAAGTGTTGGCGCACTACCCGGACCGCGGGTCGCCGACCCTTATGCCGGACGTTGACGGTGATGATGGCAAAGAAGAGGAGGAGGAGGAAGAAGGTCTGCCCCAGTGCTTGATACTGGGCTCAGCGGGCTCAATGCCTTAGTCACCGGTGGAGCATCGGGCATCGGCCAGTCGATAGTAGTTGGGCTGGCCTCGCAGGGGGTCGTAGTAAGAGTCATTGACATCCGGTCAGCGGCCGATAGTTTGGCGATGGTACGAGAAGTGGGGGGTACCGCGTCTGCTGTGCTCGTCGACGTGCGCTCGGAGGAGCAACTCGAGACAGCCGTTGAGGACGCAATCACAGAGCTTGGTGCCATTGACATTTTTGTTAACGTCGCTGCCGTATATGCCGCTCAAGCGGTAACTCGACTCGAATCCAGCGTCTGGGCCGATCTGCTTCAGGTCAATGTGACTGCCTGTGTTGTAGCTTGTAAAAAAGTCGCGGCTCACATGATCAGGAGGGGACGCGGCTCGGTACTCATAATCGGCTCGACGGTCGTAACCGCGCCTTCATATGCGGGTGCGGCTTATCGAGCGTCCAAAACGGCGCTTCGGTCCTACATGGAGACGCTGGCCGTTGAACTGGCTCCGTTTGGGATACGGGTCAACATGTTGACGCCTGGCCCCTTTCCCACGGGGCTCGTGAGGGACCTGCCCGCCGAGCAACGCACAGCTGCTGCCCGTGAGGTCCCGCTCGGCCAGCGCGAAGGTGACGTATCGGAGCTTCGCGCCGCCGCACTGTTTTTACTTTCTGACAAGCTGGCCTCGTACATCACGGGGAGCGAGCTGTTCATAGATGGCGGGTTGCACCTACGACCACTTTATATTGGCCCGGTAGAAGAGGTTCGGGAGCTAAACCAGTGACCGTCCTTGCCTAGCGCTCACGAATCTATGACTACCTCATTGTCGGGGCAGGGACGGCCGGCTGCGTGCTCGCACGGCGGCTTTCCCAGCGTGCGTCCCCTCCAATCGCTGCGCGCGTCAATGGCTTAACGCGGCCCGCGGGGTCGCGTCGCTCAGGTCCAGCATGGGGGGACGGGTGAGCCGCGCCGGCGAGCACCCAGCAGGTCGCCTGTTACGTCGACAGTGCCGGCAACACTGACGGCTTCCTTGATGTCCCCGTCGCTGAACACGTTCCACTTCACAGCGGCGGCGCCTTGGCTCCGAGCAGGCGCCCGCCGGGGGTGACCGCGTTGTTAGACCGTCTCTACGGCGAGCAGTTGCCAATGATCGGGTACACCTTTGAGAACGTGGGTGCCGCGGTCCGCGAACCTGATCCCCGAACCCATGACCAGCGCTTGCACAGTGCTGGTCACGAGGACTTCGTTCGCCTTCGCCATGCTTGCTACGCGCGCACCGATGTGAACGGTCAGACCGCAGATGTCGATGTCGCGCCGCTCGACTTCGCCCGCGTGCAGGCCCGCCCCGAACCTCCAAGCCCAAGGCTCGTACCGCGTCGCGTATCGCACAGGCACAACGAATAGCCCGTCCCGGGCCGTCAAAAGTGGCTACAAAGCCGTCGCCAGTGGTAGCCACCTCGACGCCTTTGAAACGGTCGAGCAGCGGCCGTACGACAGCGTAGTGCTCTTCGAGCAGGTGCCGCCAGCGGCGGTCACCCAACCGGTGGGCGGTTTGGGTGGAAGCCACAATGTCGGTGAAGAGGACGGTTGCCAGGCACCGGTCACCGTCGGGCCGGCGTCGCCACCCTGTCAGGAACTCCTCTATCTCCCCCAGGTAGGAGTCCGAATCGCCGACAAAGGGCATTGCGTCGTCCCCGGGCAGTTCAACAAAGGTGCCGTTCGTGACCCGCCCAGCCAAAGCTCGCACGGGGTCGGTCGGCCAGGGTGAGCCGGCGCGGTGCAGGACAAGGGTCGGGGCCTGAACGGCGGCCAAAATGGGAGTGACGTCGATCTCGAGCATCCAGCGCAGTGCCGCCGCCGCCGCGTTTGGCGTAGCCGAAACTCGCTCGTATTTGCGGTACCACGACAGAAAGCGTTCATCAGCGGCGACAGACGGCGCCATGAGTTGCCCGAATGTCCCTTTGCCCCAGTCCGCCTCGACGGCTGCTGACATCACTTCAAGCATGTTTGGGTCCGGCACGAACGACGCGCCCTGGGATCTCCGTGCCTCAAGGGCCAATCCTCCGAGGACCAGTGCGCCCACCTGTTCCGGAGTAGTGGCGGCGAACATCAGGGCTATGGCTGCTCCGTCCCCCCAGGCGGCGATGGCGGGGCGGAGAGAGCCCACTGATTGGAGTACTTGTCTCAGGTCGCTGACATGGTCTTCGAGACTGGCCGCAGCCAGAGTGCGGTCGCTCAGCCCCGTACCCCGCTTGTCGAAAATGATCAGCCGGCCGAGCCGCGCCAGTCGCTCAGGAAAGTGGCGAACTCGCTGAGTTCCCACATGACCTCGAGATGGGACACCCAGGGGAGGATGACAACTATGTCCAGCGGCCCGCCACCCTCAACGACCTGGTAAGCGATGTCGACCCCACCGGACCGGGTGAACATGGTCCGACGGCGCAAGGCTGACCCAATCATCGTGCCCCACTCATGGTTCGCTGACCAGGGCGGTGGCGGCTCCCTGCAGAGGACGCTCGGCCGTGAGACCGCTTCTATGGCCCGTGGCAGCCGGTTTGATCGTTGGGCATGATCGCTAACATTTCTTATTTCTCCTTTATGTTGTGGGTCCCCGGAGGAAGCTCGCCTGCTCTCGCTGTTTCGTCCGACCTCCGCGCCAAAAACAGCGCGACGTTGGACTGCTTTTTGCCTTCGGAAAGGTGTTGACCGGAGAGCTCCAGAGAGGCCTGCCGAGATCTACCGGGTGTGGTGTTGGCTCAGTCCTACGACCGACCAACACGTGGGCCGAAGGCCGGTGGTTCAAATCGGTTGAAGAAAATGCGGGGTCTCCCAAATCCGGCTGAACCACCGCCCTTTCGGGCCCGTGTTGTCATGTCAGTGACGTCAGGTGTCGCCTGGCGGAGGAAGGCGTTCGGAGATCATAAGAGCGGCGCCGGCCCTCTGCTGCGGCCACCACAAGTCCAGACAACCAACGAGAGCAAGAGGAGAATGTAGTGCAAGCCCCAAATAAGAGCGCGCCCCGGGCCCGCCGCCATCTACTGCGCCGGGCGTTGTGGCCCTTGGCTTCGGCGCTGGTGATTAGCGCGCTCGCTGGGGCCACCACTGCCCCGAGGCTTCTGGTTGCGACGGCTGCGACGACGGTTGCAGAGATC
>JASHVH010000545.1 GCA_030039575.1 Acidimicrobiales bacterium
CCTATCGGCGGTTGCGCGTGGAGCCGCACCGAGCCACCTCGGAGGTGCTGTCGGTCGCCTACCCTTACCTCGCCGAGGCCGGTCTCGGCGCCGAAGGTGTCCTGGTGGGCCGCGACTCTTGGTCGGGAGCGGCCTTCGTGTACGACCCATGGACGCTATATGCGAAGAGACTGGTCACAAACCCTAACGTCCTGCTAGCTGGGGTGATCGGCAGAGGTAAAAGCACGCTTGCCAAAAGCCTTGCCACACGCTCCATCGCGTTCGGTCGTCGCGTGTATGTCCCCGGCGACCCCAAGGGGGAATGGTCGGACGTCTCCCGTTCCGTGGGGGGAGCAGCTATAGAACTTGGCGGCACGAGCCACAACCGGCTGAACCCCCTCGACGAAGGCCCTGGCCCCGTCGGAGAGGACGACAATGACCGGGCCAACGCCGTCGCCCAACGACGCCTGGCTTTGCTCGGTTCGCTCACCGAGCAGGCGCTTGGCCGGTCACTGGCCCCGGTAGAACACACCGCGGTCGCCGCTGCGCTCGAGACTGCGGTGAGAGAGGCCCAGGGCAGGCAGGAGACGCCGACCATGCCCTTGGTTGTACGAGCGTTGCTGGAGCCCGCCGAAGGTTGGAGGGGCAGCACGGCCGACCAGCTCCGCTCTGACGGTCGCGACCCTGGGCACGCGCTCGGCCGGCTCGTATACGGCGACCTGGCAGGCCTATTCGATGGCCCGTCGACGGTCGCCTTCGATGCCAACCTGCCGATGATGTCCCTTGACCTTTCCTGCATCTCGGGGTCAGACGCCGTTATCGCCCTGGTGATGACGTGCGCATCGGCCTGGGTGGAGGCCGCGCTGGCCGACCCGTCCGGCGGGCAGCGCTGGGTGGTCTACGACGAAGCCTGGCGGCTTATGCGCCAGCCCGCCCTCCTCGCGCGGATGCAGAGCCAATGGAAACTCTCCCGCGCCTTGGGCATTTCGAATCTGATGGTGATCCACCGCTTGTCGGACCTCGACGCCGTTGGCGACGCCGGCAGCTCGTCGCGAAACCTCGCCTTGGGCCTCCTAGCTGACTGCTCCACGAGGATCATCTACGCTCAGGAGCGGGGTGAAGCGGCCAAGACTGGTGCTGCCATTGGCCTGTCCGAGACCGAGATCGCGCAGCTTCCCGAACTCGACCTCGGCGAAGGCTTGTGGCGGATCGGAGAACGATCATTCGTGGTCCGCCACATCTGTACTCCCGGGGAGCAGATCCTCTTCGACACAAATTCCAGGATGTTCGGAGAAAGCCACGGGTTTCTGGATTTCGACCCGAAATGAGGGGAACCCGAACGCCGGCCCTGTGAGCGTCCGACTTCGCGTTTTGGCTTCCGGGGGCTGCAATAGTCGTCCCAAGATATTCGGCCTACAGTTTGAGCCATTGTTCGACGACGCCGACGAATCGTCAGGAATCCCGACGATTCACCGGCAATTCTGTTTGCGCGCTCGGGAGGCCGTCCCCCGGCTAGCGCATAATAGAAGCTCCAGTGTTGCCTCAGGGCAACCCTATGGCGACGCTGCGCTGGGCCGTGGTGCACCGGGTCCCGGCCGGGCGGGTGAACCTGGCCATCCCTCGCCTCATCGTCTCCGGCGTGCCGGCCGCGAACAGCTACGCCGGGCCCTCGAGGAATCGGGCCAGTCGGCCGAGTACCAAACGGCCGGCCACGCCTGGGCGCTGACGCTTGCTCATCTTTCTTTTTCTCGTAGATTCGGGGGGTATCAGCTAGTGACCTGAGTCAGAGATGCGCCCGCAATAGGCCGCAAGGCTGGCAAGGATCTCGTCTGCGGTCTTGTGCCAGATAAATGGCTTGGGGTCGTCGTTCCAGGTCTTTGCCCAAGCGCGGATGGCGCCTTCTAGCTCTGTGGTCGAGCGGTGCGTCCCCCGCCGCAGCCACTTGTTGGTCAGCTCCGCGAACCAACGCTCAACCAGGTTGAGCCATGAGCTGTAGGTAGGGGTGAAGTGCAGGTGGAAGCGGGGGTGGCGCAACAGCCAGCGTTGGACAGAAGGGGTCTTGTGCGTCGAAGAATTGTCGATGACCACGTGCACCTCGAGGTCGTCGGGCACGTTGCGGTTTATCAGGTTCAAAAAACGCTGGAACTCAGCCGCCCGGTGGCGAGCGGTGAGGTCGGTTATCACTTTGCCCGAGACGACGTCGAGGGCGGCGTAGAGGTTGGTGGTCCCGTGGCGGCGGTAGTCATGGGTGCGCCGCTCGGGTGTGCCAGGCAGCAGCGCCAGGACCGGGGCGGTGCGGTCAAGGGCCTGGATCTGCGATTTCTCGTCCACGCACAGCACCATGGCGGCGTCGGGCGGGTTGAGGTACAGGCCAACGATGTCGCGCACTTTCTCGATGAACTGAGGGTCGGGGGACAACTTGAAGCTGCCGACCAAGTGCGGTTTCAGCCCGAACGCCCGCCAGATCCGGCTGACCGCCGACTGGGACATCCCCGCTGCCGCCGCCATCGAGCGGGTCGACCAGTGCGTCGCCCCGGGCGACGCCTCTTCCAGGGTCTTCACCACCACGCGCTCGACGTCGTCGTCGCTTATAGTCCTGGGCGCCCCCGGTCGTGGCTCGTCGACCAACCCCTCCAGCCGGCGCTCGACGAACCGGGTACGCCACAGGCTCACCGTGCCCCGGTCGACCCCGAGGTAGGCCGCCACCGCAGTATTGGTGCCGCCCTCAGCACAAGCCAGGACTATGCGGCAGCGCAACGCCAACGCCTGCGCGCTCTTCGGCCTGCGCGCCCAGCGCTGCAATGTCTCGCGCTCCTCCGCGCTGAGGACCACATCCACTGTCGGCCTGCCCCGTCGTTTTACCATCGTCGCCTCCCATCGTCGTCGATGTCAGGGGCAACGCGCTGGCTGTCGGGTTAATTCCTATTTGTGGAAGGTTTAATAACTCGGGTCACTAG
>JASHVH010000546.1 GCA_030039575.1 Acidimicrobiales bacterium
GCGGCGGCTGGACGTGAGGGCTTCGATGGTCGCCGCCGCCGCCCGCCCGTCTGCCACCCAGGCGTTCACCCCCATCAGCCTCGAACCGGCCGCGGTGAACGCGGCCTGACCGCCGACGATGACCGGGACCTCGGCGTCGACGTTGCGGACAGCGTTTATGGCGTCCTGGGCCGGGCCGATGGAGCCGCTCACGGTGATGCCGATCCCGACCGCCACTAACCGAGGTGTCCGCCTGGCCGCGGCCGCGAAGGCGGCAGGCGGGACGTTCGCCCCCAGCTCGAGTACCGAGAACCCGGCCAGGCGGACAAGGTCGGCGGCGATCGAGACGGGAAGGCCATGAAGCTCGCCGAGCGGGGCGCCGAAGACGACGCCTCCGCGACGTCGACCCGGCCGGCGGGAAGCGGCCCCCAGGCGGGCGACGATCCGGGTGGCCACTGCGGTAGCCACGTACTGGTCCGCAACGGAGAGTTCGCCGCCGTCCCAACGGGCACCGATGTTCGCCAGGGCGGTGCTAAGCATGTCCACGTAGCAGAACGTGGCCGGGTGGCCGGCGGCGAGCGCCGCCTGGATTACCCGCCAGGAGGCGGCTTCGTCGCCGGCGAGGAGGCAGGGGGTGAGGCGGCCGGCCCAATCGACGCCCCGATCGGGGCGAGCTCCGGGGCGCGGCCCCAACGGCGACCGCGGGCCGGTCGCGGCCCGCTCGGTGAGCAGCTGCTCCACCGCCGCCGGGCTCACCTGCCATGTGGTCCCGCAGCGCCCGGCGGCCAACCGGCCCTGGCGGACGTACCGGTAGGCCGTCATGTAGTGGACGCCGAGGCGCCGGGCGGCCTGCTTCAAGTTGAGCTCGTCGCCGGCGGTCCCGGGGCGTCGTTCGGCGGCGCTAACCGTCGGCACGGTCATCGTTCGGCACCCTAGTGCCAGCGGCGCGCCGGGCGCGCCGGGAGCGGAGGCCCCTTGACGCCAGGCGCTTTAGCACCCAATAGCGGGTCTTGCACCGCTGTGATTTCAATGCTGTAGTTCACAATATGTTGTGTCTATATTGCCACTGCGCACTACATCTGGGGGTACGTGGTGCCAACCATGTGCCGGGCGGGTGCACGGAAGAGGGTGGGCGCTCGTGACCAGCGTCATTGAGGGCCAGGACGTGAGTGGCGTCACACCGGTCCCGGCGCCGCCGCGGCAAGCGATAGAGCTCGCCGGCGCCGATGAAGCGGCCCACTTCGACCGGGCCCTGCGGGCCGTCGAACAGTGCGCCGAAGGCCTGACCGGTGTCGACTCCAGGCGAGTGACGGCCATAACTCTGAGCGGCGTGGGCCAGGCCGCCAAGGCTCCGGGTGTCGATCATCTAGTCATCGGCGAACTAGCGGTCCGGTCCGCCGCTGCCCTCATCGGTGAGGAGCCAAGCTACGCCCTGCTCGCAGCCCGGCTCTTGGGGGTGGTGATAGACGGGGAGGTGAGGGCCCTGGGGGTAGGCTCGTTCTCGGGCTCGGTAGCGCTCGGCCGGTCGCTGGGGCTCGTGGCCGAGGCAACGGCGGGCTTCGTCCGCGACCACGGCGAGCAACTTGATGCCGCCATTGACGGGGACGGCTATGGCCGGTTCGAGTTCTTCGGGCTGCGCACGCTCTACGACCGTTACCTGCTTCGCCACCCCGACAGGCGTTCGGTCATCGAGACGCCCCAGTACGCGTTCCTGAGGGTGGCCTGCGGGCTGGCGAAATCCGTAGACGAAGCGACCGAACTTTATGGGCTCATGTCCCGGCTGGAGTACCTGCCATCCAGCCCGACGCTGTTCAACTCGGGGACGTCACGTCCGCAAATGTCATCCTGTTTCCTGTTGGATTCCCCGGCCGACGACCTGGATGCCATTTACCGCCGCTACCACGACGTGGCCCGCCTGTCCAAGCACGCCGGCGGCATCGGGCTGGCCTTCCACAGGGTCCGGTCGCGGGGGTCGCTCATCCGAGGTACCAATGGGCTGTCCAACGGGATAGTCCCGTGGCTGAAGACCCTTGACGCGTCGGTGGCGGCGGTCAACCAGGGCGGCCGGCGCAAGGGGGCGGCGTGCGTGTACCTCGAAAGCTGGCACGCCGACATCGAGGATTTCCTGGAATTGCGGGACAGCACGGGGGAAGAGCCCCGCCGCACCCGCAATATCAACCTCGCCAATTGGGTACCCGACCTGTTTATGCGCCGGGTCGAGGCCGACCACATGTGGTCGTTGTTCGACCCGAAAAAAGTCCCGCAACTGTGCGACTTGTTCGGGGAGGCCTTCGATGAGGCCTACGTCGAGGCGGAGCGCCGGCGCGTTTACGAGCGCCAGGTACCGGCCCGCCAGCTCTACGGCCGCATGATGCGCACGCTGGCGCAAACGGGGAGCGGGTGGATGACGTTCAAGGACCGCGCCAACCAGCTCTGCAACCAGACCGGGCGCCCCGGGCGCGTTGTGCACCTGTCAAATCTGTGCACCGAAATTATTGAGGTCACCGACCACGAGAACACCGCTGTGTGCAACCTCGGTTCGGTCAACCTGGGCGCAATGGTGACTGAAGGTCATGTCGATTACGGGCGGTTGGGCCGCGTTGTCCGCACCGCGGTGCGGTTTTTGGACCGGGTGATCGATCTGAACTTCTACCCGACCGAGGCCGCCGCCGGGTCGAACGCCTATTGGCGACCGGTCGGGCTCGGCGTTATGGGCCTTCAGGACGTGTTCTTCAAACTTTCGCTCCCGTTTGATGCACCGGCGGCCCGGGCAGAGTCGAGGCGGTTGGCCGAGGAGATCTACTTCAACGCTCTCTGGGCTTCCTCGGAGCTGGCCGAGGTGCCCGGGCCTCACCCCGGCTTCGGCGAGACCCGCGCCGCCGGCGGGCACTTTCAGTTCGACCTGTGGGGCACCGAGCCCCGAGACCCGGGTCGGTGGCGGGCCTTGAGAGAGAGGGTGGCCCGGTTCGGCTTGCGCAACTCACTGGTCGTCGCCATCGCGCCCACGGCCACGATCGCCTCCATCGCCGGCGCCTACGAGTGCATCGAGCCCCAAGTTTCCAACCTTTTCAAACGGGAAACCCTTTCGGGCGAGTTCCTCCAGGTCAACACGTACCTGGTGCGCGACCTGCAGGCGCTCGGCCTGTGGGGCGAGGCCATGGCGGCGACGGTGCGAAAGGCGGAAGGGTCGGTCCAGGGCATCGATGCCATACCGGCCCACCTGAAGGAGATCTACCGCACGGCCTGGGAGATCCCGATGCGCTCCCTCGTCGACATGGCCGCGGAAAGGGGGCCCTTCGTGGACCAGAGCCAGTCGTTGAACCTTTTCGTGGAGGGCCCGACCATCGGGAAACTGTCGTCCATGTACCTTCACGCCTGGAAAAGTGGGCTGAAAACCACGTATTACTTGAGGTCCCGGCCGGCGACGCGGATCACTCAGACCACGAGTGCGACGCCGGCCCCGGTCGGCTCGGGAGGAAGTGCGGGGCCCGGCGAAACCGCCCCCGTCTGTGCGCTCGAGAACCCCGGGTCATGCGAGGTGTGTTCATGACGGTTGTACGTGACCCCATCTGGGTGGGCGTGAGCGAGTTTTCCGCCGGGACCAGGGCCCGACCGGGACCTTCGACCGGCGCCATCCTGGACCCCGGGCTGGACCTGACCTTGCGGCCGATGCGGTACCCCGAGTTTTACGAGCGCTACCGGGACGCCATTCGCAATACCTGGACGGTGGAAGAGGTGGACTTCTCTGACGACCTCGTCGACCTTGACCGCCGTCTGCTGCCGGCGGAGAAGCACCTGGTGCGCCGGCTGGTGGCCTTCTTCGCCACCGGGGACTCGATCGTGGCCAACAACCTGGTGCTCAACCTCTACAAGCACATAAACGCCCCCGAGGCCCGCTTGTACCTGTCGCGCCAGCTGTTCGAGGAAGCGCAGCACGTTCAGTTCTACCTGACCCTCCTGGACACTTACGTCAGCGACCAGGACGAGCGGGCCGAGGCGTTCGCCGCCATCGAGCACGTACCGTCCATAAGGTCGAAGGCGGAGTTCTGCTTCCGCTGGATGAGCAGCATCGAGGAACTGGACCGGTTGGGCACGGCCTCCGACCGGCGCCGGTTCCTCTTGAACCTCATCTGCTTCGCCGCCTGTATAGAGGGGCTTTTTTTCTTTGCCGCCTTCGCCTACGTTTACTTCCTCCGTTCCAAGGGCTTGCTCCACGGCCTGGCGGCCGGGACCAACTGGGTGTTCAGGGACGAGAGCGGGCACATGGACTTTGCCTTCGCGGTGGTGGACGTGGTGAGGCGCGAGGAGCCCGGGCTCTTCGACGACGAGCTGGCGGCGCAGGTGACGGCCATGATGGTCGACGCGGTCGAAGCAGAAGCGTGCTTTGCGGCCGATTTGTTGTCCGACGGCGTGCCCGGCCTATCGCTGGCAGACACTCGCGCCTACCTGGGACACGTGGCTGACCAGCGCCTGGCTCGCCTGGGCCTACCCGGGCGGTTCGGGTCGCGCAACCCGTTCCCTTTTATGCAACTGCAAGACGTCCAGGAACTGGCTAACTTTTTCGAGAGGACCGTTTCCGCTTACCAGGTCGGGGTAAGCGGCGACGTTTGTTTCGACGAGGAGTTCTAAAGAGGCGAAGAAGATGGCTGTACGAGCAGGCAACCTGGGGTTCCCCCGCATTGGGCCACGGCGAGAGCTGAAAAAGGCGCTGGAGGCTTATTGGCAGGGCACGTCGTCCGCCACCGACTTGCAGCGAACAGCTTCGGCGGTACGGTCGGCCAATTGGCAGCTCCAGCAGCGCCTCGGCATAGACGACATACCGTCGAACGATTTCTCGCTCTACGACCACGTCCTCGACACCGCGGTCATGCTCGGTGCCGTGCCGGAGCGGTTCCTTGACCCGGACGGGACGGTCAGCCTCGACAGCTACTTCGTCATGGCCCGGGGCGGCCAACTCGGGGACCGTTCACTAGCGGCCCTGGAAATGACCAAGTGGTTCGACACCAATTACCACTACCTGGTACCGGAACTTTCGAGCGGCCAACGTTTCCAGGCCAACCCGGCAAAGGCGGTGGGCGAGCTAAGGGAAGCCGCAGCCATCGGGGTTCCGACCCGGCCGGTACTGTTGGGCCCGGTCTCGTTTATGTGGTTGGCCAAATTTGGCTCCAGTTACCAGGACCGCCTGGCCTTCCTGCCGTCGCTGGTACGCAGCTACCAGGAAGTGCTCGTCGCATTACACGGCGCCGGAGCGAGCCGGGTGCAATTGGACGAACCAGTGCTCGGGCTCGACCTTCCCGACGAAGTGGCCGGGGAGTACAGCGCCGTGTACCACCGGGTGGCCGAGGCGGCACCGGGGCTGAAGATGCTTGTGGCAACGTACTTCACCGGCCTGCGCCGGAACCTTCCGGTGGCCCTGTCCCTCCCGGTGGACGGGGTGCACCTGGACATCGTGGCCGACCCCGGCCAACTCGAGCCGG
>JASHVH010000547.1 GCA_030039575.1 Acidimicrobiales bacterium
GGCACTGCGTGCGACCTGACCCGCTCGTCGGCCTCCTGCAGTAGAGGTGTGGTCGGCATCAGGCCCCGCCGGCGTTCGTCGGCCCGGTCGTCGACGGCGCACGGCCGTGGGCGGTGTGGTAGGTGGGCCTGCGGCTCCATGCTGAAGGCGTGGACCCTGGCCAGGGCGGCCCCCGCTTCCCGGAGCCGGGCGACCGAAACCGTGGGCGGGAGATCGGCGCTGCCGGACAGGAAGGTCTCCAGGGTGGCAACGGCTCCGCTGGGCCTCCCGTCGAGATCGGCGGGGATCAACCGCGGCGCGGCCAGGCCATGGGCCTCGGCCAGCCCAAGGGCTCGGGCGTTCGTGATCACCCACGCGGCGGCGATCCAGCCCGGGACGGGGACCTTCAAGATCACGTCCGTGGCCCGGGCCGCCGGTCCTTCGATCCTCAGGCGGAACGTGCCCGAAGCGCGGTGGCCGCCGCGACCCAGGCTCTCGGTGGAAACCACCGACGTCCCGCCGACAGCGCCGGCATTTGCTGCCGGCGCCCAGAGCGGGCGTGCGGTGGTGTGCCCAGGATCCCCGACTGGGGCGCATGGCCGGAGGGGATCGGGATGATCCCGTCGAGCCGCGGATGAAGTCTTATGTGCGACCGACCACAGATCGACCCCTTTGTTTGGTCGCGGCCCACTCCGAATATGACACGCCGGTGGCTGCTGGCCAACGGCTGTGACCCACGGCACCCCATCGACGTGATACACCGCGTGCAGGGCGCTCTGCCCGCCCTGTTGCCACCGCGGTCTCGTTGAGAGTGGACCTGATAGACCGGAACGGCATGGGCGCCGCCATCGACCACCTGCAACCCATGTGCCTGTTTTCCGTGAGACACCGCCAGGATTCAAGCGGCTCCCGGGCTTTCGGCGCGTTCCCGTCGGTTCCAATTTGACCAGGAGCGGGACGACGCTATAGTTACGTGCCTCACCCGTTTGTGGCCTTGAAAACACAGCGCGCAAAGGAGGACTCGTGTCATCCATGGGTCAAATCGAGCATGTGGTCGTGCTCATGCTGGAGAACCGCTCTTTCGACAGCCTCCTCGGCTGGGTCTATGAAAACGACACACCAGAACACAACATCCCGACCTTGAAGGATGGTGAACGGGCGTACGACGGGCTCCAAGGCCTAAACTTGAATGACTACGGCAACGAAGCTAAGGCACAATACGACTTCGATATGTCACTCCGCGGCGTACTCGCTGCCGGGAACACCATAACCGAGCACGTCCTTCACTTGGGCGCCCTGTGGGCCACTCCGAACCGTGGTATGAGTGATCGGGACTTGGTTATCGAAAATCTTATGCAGTACACGCAGCCCAACGGCCTGCCTCCCGATCCTCCGAATTCGCCAAATCACGAAAAGAAGAAGTTCTTCGAGAAAAAGTCCGACGATGAGCTTGTCGACATGGCCGCGGCCGTCCTTTACCTTCTGGGCCGTCGCGCGCGCCGTGGCCTCGAACTCAAGACTATGACCCCCGAGAATCATCGCAATACCGTTGTCGTCGAGGTGGCAAAAGAGGAAATGCAGCTACGGGAGACGGGGCATGGCCGGCTACCGGTCAGGCCGCCGGGCGATTACAGGAGCGTCGAAATACAACTCGGGGAGATGAAGAGGAATAAGGACATCGTTGAGATGGCCACGAAGGGTCAGGCGTGGGTGCGCCTGCGGATCCCGCCGATCCGCGGTGCGAACGCCTTAAACTGCCCGAACTTCTCCCCGGGTGAGGAGTTCTCAGAAGTCACCCGTCAGCTCTACGGCGCCAAGGAGGCTTCGGGCGTTCCTCAAATGAAGGGCTTCGTCGAGGACTATGTAGAGGTGATGAGGGGGAAGTCTCGAGGCGCTACGCAGGAGGAGGTGCTGCGTTACGCGAAGCAGGTCATGAGCAGCTATACACCGGACCAGCTGCCCGTCTTGACCAGCCTCGCACGCCACTATGCGGTCTGTGACCGCTGGTTTTCCTCGGTCCCGTCGCAGACTAACCCGAACCGAGCCTTCGCGTTCTGCGGCACCTCCAACGGTCTTGTGAACAACGGCTTCCTGGAGGAGGACTGGAGGCGGACATTTATAGAGCAGGTGCTTGGTCTCAAATTAGGCGATGACAGGTTCAATGGCGCGAAAACGATTTTCAACGCGCTAGCGGAGGACAACGGAAAGACAACGTGGAGGATCTACTATCGCTGCGGCATTCTCCAGGATAACATACAAAAGGCAGTGGACATTCTTGCCCCCGCACTTGTGCCGATAGTTGGCGTGCCGACTGTCCCTGCCGCAGCAGTTCTGGGGATCGAAGCGGTCGTTGCGGCTATCGCCGCATTCGGATTTGCCGAATCTCATCTAGCGTACTTGCGAAGTCTTTCCGACGCGTCCGTAGACTCTGCCTACAGTTACCGGCTGTTCCCTGAGCTGCGGAACATCGCAGGATCGAAGACGAGGGTTGAAAGGTTTGAGGAGTTCCACAAGGCGGCGCGCGCCGGGACACTGCCAAATTTCACCTTCATCGAGCCGGTTTGGTCCATCAGTGGGCGCAGCGTCGGGGGAGGTGTCTCGAGCTTTAGCTTTCTGCAGCACCTGGGCGATGACTACCATCCGCCTTGCAACCTTGACGGCGGAGAAACCCTCGTGGCCAGCGTCTATGAGAGCCTGATCGCGAACCCGAAGGCGTGGAAGAAGACCCTCTTCATCATCACCTTCGACGAGCCAGTCGGGTCGTTCGATCACGTGCCGCCACCGAGCGCGGTGCCACCGTGGCCTGAAAGCAAGGCGCCGCGAGGTTTCCAAGAGGGCTTCAAGTTCGACCGATACGGTGCCCGTGTCCCCACACTGCTAATTTCGCCGCTCATCGAAAAGGGCACCGTATTCCGGTCGGCTACCGACACGCCGTACGACCACACCTCGCTGATCGCCACTGTGCTGAAATGGCGCGGGCTTGACAACAAGTTATCTTCCTTCGGCGCGCGGGCGGAGAGGGCGCCGACGTTTGAGAACGTGCTCACGCGGACGGTGCCGCGCACCGATGCCCGAGACGTGGGGTTCCTGGCGCGGAGGAAGCGGCAAGTCGGATCCACCGTCAGGTATTTTGACCGCTTTTACTTGCTACACGAAAACGACCAGGAACGCGGGTGGTGGATCTCGAAGTTCGAAGAGGACCGCGCGGAACTAGGCATTTTCTCGGTTTTTGGTCAGGACCCCGCCCTCAACGAGTACTTCCCAACGGTGTCCGATCAGAAGGATAAGAGGACCGAGTTTTACTTTGTGGACGCCGATGACCGCACGGCCTCGCGCCCGGTGAAGCGCCTCGCGGGCGATTCGGGGTCCGTGAAGTCCAGAGTGAAACTAGTGGCTGTTGACCACGGCTTGGGCTCGTACAATGTGCTTGGCGCATGGCGGGACTCCTGGTATTGCTATTATTCAAATGACTACATAGAAGGTGACCACGACCGGAAGGAGCGGTGGGTCATCGCTAAGCCGGACTGGGAGCCGGAGTCGGCAAATGGGGAGCTCAAATACGGTGAGTGGATCACGCTCGAAAACGAATATTATCCTGGGAAATTCATAGGTGAGTTCCGGAAGAAATGGGTGAAGTACGAGAGCTACAGGGCGAAGTGGAAAGTCATGCCGATCGAGTAGCCATTGACGGAAGCCCCTTAGCCCTGTACCGACGAAGTCGGGGCCGCTATCGCCGTGTCGCGGCCATTGAGGGTTCCGACATCCTGGGGGCATTGCTGATCGCACGGTGAGCTGGAGGCGTTCCGCGTTCGGCGGTGCCTTCTGGCTCATTCTAACGGGCGTAAGGACTCACAGTCTCTTTACGCTCTGGGTGAATCCGTTAGCGATCGAAGGACATCATCGGGTAAAACGTCGTGGCCCCAGCCGAGGAACCAGGTGGAGGGCTAGAGATCCTATACGTCGCTCAGCCCCGTCGGACGTGCGGCTTGCGACAACCGCGCCACAGGATGTCTGGTTCGCGCTGACCGCTACCAAGACGCGGCAAGCAAGGAAATCGCTCATATCGAGACGGTTCTCGCGCAACCACCGCCTACGCAGCGGCCCATCTTTCAACGGTATTCCAGTACAGAAAAGCGCGACATAACGACGACCGCGCCAGAACGTCCACAATGACGCACTTTCTTGGGAGTCGATGGGGCGACAGCTCCAGATATCCGGCGATCTGGTGCGCGGGCCATGCATCGAACCGTAGTGGCCTCTCGCAGGCCATGTCGGGCCCGCACTTAATGCGCTGCATAATGCTCGTGCAAGTGCCTGGCACGGACATCCGTTGAGTCCTCCCGCACGGGAGTCGCGGAGCTTATCGGCTCCCTCACCTCCGCGATCTCGGCGAGAAACCTCGCCCGCTTGGACCCCATCGTGGCCCAGGACGACCAGACAGAGCTCCCGTTGCCGTCCTCGGGGGTGGCCGAGCCGCTGGACACAAGAGGACAAGCCACCACATGGGGACGATCAGAGGGCCAGTCGCAGCGACGCTGCCTCGTTCACGAGCTCGAGGTTGGCGGGGACAGCACCGGCTCGACCATGCGAACGTGACCATGACGCTTCAGGTCTTCGCCCGCGCCACCGAAGAAGCGGACCGGAGAGCTGGCGGACTCAGGGGGGAGCGATTCCGTCCGCGGGATGGGCGCGGGATAAATCGCCTAACCCAGTGAAAAACCCCTGGTCAGCGCACCCCCAACGGGATTCGAACCCGTGCCGCCGCCTTGAAAGGGCGGTGTCCTAGGCCGCTAGACGATGGGGGCTGGGCGCCTAAATCCTATGCCGAGCCGGTTTGCTCGCAAGGACCAGGCCCTACGCCGCCATCCTGGGCCCCGTCGGCCCGCAAGTGCCACTCCGTACCGGTCGGCGTGTCCCTCACTTCGACTCCAAGGGCGTCGAGGCGCTCCCTGATGCGGTCTCCGTCCGTGAAACGGTGGCTGCGGCGGGCTTCCGCTCGTTCGGCCAGGAGCGGCTCGACCCACGGCGCCAGGACGTCGCGGGGGTGGCGGAGACCCGGTGCGGCGAGTTCTCCGAGGCGGACGACCATACGCCTGAGGGCGCCCCGGGCCTGGTCGACCTCGTCGGACTGGAAGGTGTCGGCAGACCAGGAGTGCAACGTCTCCTCCAGCTCGAGGGTGGCGGCCGTGGCCGCTTCAGCGTCGCGAGCGGCCAGCGCGACGTCGAAGGCCGTGCTGAGCCGGCGCACCTCTTCCAGCAACGGGCTGCGAGCCACGGCCACCGGCGCCGCGCCGCCTTCCCGTGCCGAGCCGGTCGAGGTACCGGCAGCAAGGGTGCGGGCCTCCCCCGGGTTTGACCCGGCGACAGGGGGCTCGAGCTGGACCAGCTCCTCTATGGCCAACGTCTTGCCCGCGGGGACAGTGGCTGAACGACCGTGGCGGCGGATGGTCACCGTACCGAGCCCCAGCACCGTGGCCGTCCCCGCATCGAAATCAAAGATGCACGCCGTGTGCTCGTCCACCCCCAGCACCCAGCCGTCCGGCGGCAACTGGGCTTCCATGACCCGCAGCCGTTCCTCACCTAGGTAGCAATAACGGGTGTCGTGAGTGCCGCCTTCGGCATTGTCAAAATGGGGTATTACGGCCACGGTCATTCCGAGAGGGGTCAGCAGGTCGAGCCCTTCGGCCCAGACCGGGTCGGCCCCCACCTTGTAGACCTCGTACACCGGGACGGTCCACCGCCCGAGCGTCAACGCCGCCGCCGAGGCAAAAACGACGCACCCGCCGTAAAGCAGTTTGTGAGCCAGGAGCTTCGGCACGATGGTGGGGCGCCATTGGCGCAGGGCGTAGGTGGGGCTGCCGGGACCGGCAAAAACCCAGCGCGCCTCGGACACACGAGCCAGGGCGGCCTCAAAGGCGACGCTACCTGATTGCTCGGCCCGGCCCAGGGACGCGATTTCCACTTGCCGGTGGACGCTTTCCCGGAAGTAGGAAACGGCCCGAGCCGAGATGTCCGGCGCGTTCGCCTGAAAGCCATAGGGCGTGTCGAGCAGCACGGCGGGCACAGCTCCTCGGCCCAGGCGCTCGAACAGTTGCCGATGGACCTTCATCATGGTCGGCGTCGTCTCGCCGGACCCCATGATCGCCAATAGGCGAGCTTCCCCGTTCAGGGCCACTTCCGCCAGTCCTCCAGAAGCCCTCTCATATGATTTTATCCCGCCACGTCTGGCCCGGCGCTCTCAGGCTTTATGGCGATGACCACCCGGCCCTGCGCCACCATGTCGCGCTCGAACTCGCCCCAGTCGGGGTGCTCACCCGCCACCTGAACATACGTAAAGCGCAGCAACGCCATGGCCTCCGGCATTTCCACGATGGTGGCTGTCCCGTCGATCTGGGCCCATTTGCCGAAGAAGGCGTCGTTGAGCGCACAAATAGAAACGCTGGGATCCCTCGTAATGTTGCGGACCTTCATGGCCCGCGAACGGGTGGAGATGAGCACGCGGCCGTCATCTCCAACCGCTTGCACCACCGGCGATATTTGCAGGCGCCCTTCCCGGCGGCGAGTGACGAGGACCGCCCTGTGGTTATGCCTGAAATCCTCGAGCGCATCAGCAATGTCCATTATCCCTCTCCCGATAGCACGTCGATCACGATGGCCTGCAGCGCCGTCAAGGCGTGATAGAGCATGTGCGGTGGATCTTCTGGTTCGCCTTCCGCCTCGTCCTCACGCACGTCCAGCAATGTGCCGAGCCAGAGGCGGATGTCGTTGAGGGCGCGTAGCCACGCCTCCAGTTCCTCTTCAGTGAGCTCGGTGGCGTCCGCCGTCTTGGCCAGGGTGTCAAGCGCAGCCGCCCTTTTCTCGTCCAGCTCAGGGCCGGCGAGGTGACGGTACTCCTGCTCAGCCTGGGGGTCGTTTTCGTAAGCGGGCGGGAAAAGGCGCCTGAAGGACTCATCTTTGGGGTTGGCGG
Organism: Acidimicrobiales bacterium; assembly: GCA_030039575.1. Taxonomy (GTDB): domain Bacteria; phylum Actinomycetota; class Acidimicrobiia; order Acidimicrobiales; family Palsa-688; genus Fen-671. Next base: position 6,947 of record JASHVH010000547.1, read on the forward strand.
CGATGGCATCGCGCAATTGGGTGGGCAGCGCCCGCAACACCTCGCGGTCCTCGGTGCTGAGCGATATCTCGTAAGACCCGCGGCGCGAGCGCCGAACAGGTGGCCGCCACCGCGGGCTCAGCTGTCCTGCTCCATGGTCGCCCACAGACCGTGCTCATGAAGCCTGAAAACGTCCAGCTCCGACTTTTCCCGTGGCCCGCTGGACACTACCGCTTTGCCCTTGGTATGGACGTCCATCATGAGCTTGTGGGCCTTGTCTTTGCTGTAACCGAACAACTTCTGGAGGACGAAGGTCACGTAGCTCATCAGGTTGATGGGATCGTTCCACACGATGACTTTCCATGGCCTGGCCAGGTCGGTGACTTCGGAGACATCGGGCTCCTTGACCTCGGCCGGGGCCGCTGTGGTCATCTGGCACCTCCGCTTAACTTCGCCAGTTCCGGCGCGCCCTCGCGCCCCACAGTTACAGTTTGTACCCCCGGCGCCGGTTCGCGAGCGTAGAGCCCGAGGTTGAACACCAGCATGGCTATGACGACGGCCGTGGCCCCGGCGATGTGGATCCCGACCAGCAGCACAGGGTCACCGCTCAGGTACTGGCTGTAACCGACGGCGGCCTGGGCCACGAGCACCACGAGGAGCAACTCGCCCCGGCGGAGCACAGCGGGCGCCACCCGCGCCCGGTGCATCGACCACAAAGTCGCCACCGTCAGGGCCAGCAGGACCTCGACTGAGCTCCCGTGCAGTTGGGCCACGGTGTGGAGCGAGAAGCCGAACCGGGGCACGTTGGGAGCCCCGGCGTGAGGCCCGGTCGACGTAACCACGGTGCCCAGTACCACGACCACGAACGTGAGGGCCAGCATGCACCTACTGGCCACGACGTGGCCCGGCCGCACCAGTCGCCTGGCCGGGACGAGGCG
>JASHVH010000548.1 GCA_030039575.1 Acidimicrobiales bacterium
TTTCCATCGGGATTGGAAGAGGAACGGCCGGCCCCGGTGGACGACTGGCGGAGGCTCCGGAGGCAACCGTCGGCATGCAGGCGCAAGCGACCAGTACGGTCGTGGCGGCGACCGCAAGACGGCGAACGCGGACTTTTTTCCGCTCTCCCAGTCTCACTTGTCTCGCAGCGCGCTTTCGATGCTGCTGGCAAGCATCACCGAGAACGAAGATTTCGTTGCTTCCGTGGCCGGGCCGGGGTCAGTGTCCAGAATGAAGCGCGTATTTCCACTGGCGTCGATGACGTAGGCGAACTCGCTGTGACCGATCATCGCTCCTGCAGGCAGTGAGACGACGGCCTCGCCGTAGGACGCCCAAACGTGGCGCAGTTGCTGGAGCGAGCCGGTTAGGTACTTCCAATTGCTTAGGTTTTCCAACCCTTCTTGGTTGTCGAAGGCAGTCAGGTAATCCGGCGTAATAAAGCGGGGGTTGGCGTTGATAGCGACCATCTCCACCCGGCGGGACGCGCCTCCCAAGTAACCGTCAGCGATACGGAATTCCTGAGCGATCACGGGGCAGTCGGTGGTGCACACATCGTCGAGGAAGGTGAGGGCGACCGTCTTGCCGCGGAGACTGGCCAGTGACACAACCTTGCCGTTCTGGTCGACAAGGCTGAAGGCCGGCGCGGGATGGTCGAAAGTACCCGGAGTGCCGTCGACGGCTTGGGCCAGGATAGGGTCGGCGCGCGGGTTGAGGGTCGCAAAGCTCATGGGCACCGCCCCGACGAGCACGATACCGATGGCGCCAAGCGCGGCCACCGAACGGAAGGTGTAGGTCGGGTCGGCCAAGACCTTTTCCCGCAATGACACAGGCCCCGTGCTGGCCGCCGTTGCTTGGATCGGTACCACACGGCCGTCCTCGGTTGGGGCCGGAGCTCGCGTTAGGGCCAGGTACCCGGCGACGAAGACCAGCGCCATAGGGATCATGCTGTTGGGGTCGGTACCAACTCCTCCCATGAAGCCCAGGTCCTCGACCAGGACCCAGTCTGCGAGGCACAGTACAAGTCCAGCGACGACGCCCACGAGGGCGGGCCGAGGCCGCGCGGTGATGAACAGCACCCCTACGCCGGCCAGGGCGACCACGACGAACAGGTTCACTCCCCACCCGTGGGCGGCGTCGAAACGGGCAAAAGCGGCCACCCACGATGCGAGCAGGTGCGGTTGAGGGGTGGTCGCCATCTGCTGGACCATGCTCGTAAGGCTCCCGGGGCTGGTGTGCGAGGTGAGTTGACCCTGCCAGAAGCCGCGGCCCGGCCAAGCTTGCAGGAGCGCCATACCCAGCCAGAACAGCCCTATTACCCGCAAGATCCAGCGGCCCAGCGTCGGGGTGGCCCACGACGTTTCCGGCAGTGCAATGAGCACGCCCGCCGCGCAGTAGAAGAGAACCGCCCCAGGGAGGCCGAACATCCAACTCTGGCCGGGAGCGAACACCTGACCGAACGCTTCGCCGAAAATCCACACCACCACCCCCCAGCCCGCGCTGGCGACACCGCCGAGCCGCGACCATGTGCCCCTCGACGCCGCCACGAGCCACACACCCAGGCCGACCTGGATCCAGACGGCGGCAGCAGGAGCGCTGATGGGGTGGTAGCTCCACGTCGTCGCCATGGCGTTGTCCAGGTGCTGGACCCAACTTGGAGAGGACGCGGCGGCCGGCTCGATAACCTGAGGGGCCATACCAAGAGGCATCGATGCTTGGGCCTGAAGGAGGCCGTCGAAGATCCAAATGATCCCAAAAGAGATGCGTAGCAACCGTCTGGGAACCGGTTCGGGGGAAGAATAACGGGACCGGGCTACGAACGTCCCGTCGGCCGCCGCCCTTGCCTGGCGCAGCTGAACGGACCGCAGAATGTTCCACGCCGCGGCGACCAACGCGAGGATGAGCAGCACGACCAGACCCTGGTGCAAGAGGGTCGACTGGAAAGCCGAGACGACACTGGGGTTGTTGGTGCTCAGCCCGGTGCTCATTCCAGGCATGGGGCTCTATTCTCCTGGATTGGCTGCTCGAGCATTATGCCTCCAGCGCCGGGAACAGCGCGCCTCGAGCCTGTCCTGATCGAGGCCCTAGGCCCAGCAGGGCAACGGCCGTTGCGCCGGAAGCTTCAATACCCAATTAGTCGAGCGAGTGCGGCGCTTGGTTCCCACGAGCCTCGGTGGCCAAAGTGGAATGCGTGAACAACGCGGACATAAGGTGGCCAACGTGGACCCGCTGAGGGCGCTGGCCCGAAGGGGTGGCGCAGGCGACGTTCGGGCCATCGGAGCCCTGGTGGAGACCGCCTATGAACCGGTGTGGCGGCTCTGTTCTACGCTCGTTGACGAGAAGAGCGCGGACGACCTGGCGCAAGAGGTGTTCTTCCGTGTGGTCCGTGCACTACCGACCTTCCGGGGCGAGTCTTCAGGGCTGACTTGGGTCTTGGCGATCGCTCGCCACGTCTGCCTGGACGAGCTCCGGGCTCGTTCTCGCCGGCGCCGCCGAGATGCTGTCCTGGGCCCAGGCGACGACACGGCTGCCGCGGACGCGAGCGGCGACGTGGCCATAGCCGACCTGATCAGTCGCCTCGACGAAGACCGCCGGGCGGCGTTCGTGCTGACACAGTTGCTGGGCCTGTCGTACGACGAAGCCGCCAAAGTGTGCGCCTGCCCCCCGGGGACGATCCGATCTCGAGTGGCCCGAGCGCGCGCCGACCTCATCTCACTTATCCGCCGCTCTGAACCAGAGCGTCCGGTAGGCGGGCCCCACCTGGCCCAGGGCCACACGGCCCGGCGGTCCCACACCGGATGACGGCCCGGGAAAGACACCACCTTCGCTTTCGGTGAGCTCCGGGCAATCTGATCAGCCGCTCCCGCCAGACCCGCAACCAGGTTGTCTATGACTGGTTGGACCGGGCCCTATGACATCGCTGTCAAGCCAGTGGCCCTCAGGACCTCGTCCAACGCCACATTGTGGATGGCCGTGAGTTTTCGTCGGGCCCCGGTGATTTGTGACCGGATGACGGTAAGAAAGCATTGTAAAGAGGGGCGGCCGCGAACGTTATAGCATGTCAGACCAAATAAGGGCTCGTAGCTCAGCGGTCAGAGCAGGGGACTCATAATCCCTCGGTCGTGGGTTCGATCCCCACCGAGCCCACACCTCGCGCAGCCACGCAGGGCACGGGCACTATTACGGCACCCGTGGGCTTCCGCAAGTTGTAGCCACGGAGATCCTCGTGGCGGCGTAGCTTGGGGCGGAGGCGGACGCGGACGCAACGACATTGGTCTTTGCCTCCGTTGCCCTTACCCAAAAAGCGACCGTGCCGTTACGGGCGAAGCTCGATTCCCCGATGTCGCCAACGCTGCCAGTCACCCTTGTCCACACGCCGGCCGGTAACAGGGAGGCGGCGGCGCGGATAACCGCCGGCGGCTGGGCGGCCGCCGCCCCGCCGGCGCCGGTAAACGGCGACCCGGCTATGAAACCGATCGAAATCGCGATAAGGGGGGTGCGGCCGCTCGAGTGCCTCATCGGCCCTCCCTTTTCTCGGCGGGCGGTCAGCGACAATCCGAAGCCCCGCACGTAATGTGTAAATCCCGAATTTCCTTGGCGGTCGCTACCACTTGGTTTACTTCGTGTTTAACTCAGGCCGCCCGTTGACAGCTGAGGCGGCCACGGGACTGTGCAGATGTCGCGGGCCCGGGGTGCCGCGCCATGCGGTGGCCCTGCTGCTCCCGCAGATGATTTTTGCTCTCACGAGCCGTTTTAACAGGAGGACTCGAACTCATGCCTGACTACCCCGCTGAAGCCTTCTGCGCCGGAGCAGCCGGCGCTAGTCCTGGCTCATCCAGGCCGGCGCCGACTCCAGAAGGTAATGGCTGACGGCCAGCGCCCGGTCGAAGCTCTCACAAAGCAGCTCTTCGCCCGCGAGCACCCGAGCCAGCGAGACCTTTTGGCGAGCGATGACGGTGAGACGCCGCTCGGCCGGGTCCGTCGCGGAGGGGTAGCTATCGATGGCTGACGTCTCGAGCGGGAAGTCGACGCCACCGATGCCGGCCAGGTCGATGGCCAGGTGGAGGAGGTCCGGCCCGTGCGGCAAGGGTGGCAGGGCCCAGGTAAAGGTCAACGGGAAGTGGTAGTCGTCAGAGGGGTCGGCCCCTTCGGGGAGCTCTACGACGGCATCCTCGAAGGACAGCAGTACCCGGGGGTCCACTTCGAGCGCCAGGTGCAGGTCGAGAGGGCCGTTGCACGCCTCTTCGGGGTGCAGGTCGACTTCCCAGGCCTGGCGGAGCGAATAGGTCTCGACAAAGTGCCGCTCGTCATGAACGTGAAAGCCGTGGTCAACGGCGTGGTCTTTCAGTTCGGCCACGTACCCGGCGACGTCGATCACAGCCATCGCCCCAACGCTAGCGGGACGGGGCCAGAACCGAGCCCGCCGGGCGCTCCAGCCGAGGCGGCGCCGAGCCGGCCGGGCAGCCGGGCGCCGGCCCGCGCCCCACCCTTGCGATAGGGCCTGCTGGCCGGTCACGGTGCGAGGACCGGGCGTCACGCCCCGCGCGATGGCCCTGCTAGCAGGTTCTTCCTTAATTGAGTTGACTTCCGCCGCGTTTAGTGCTCGGATAATACAAGGCAACAACCCGGACACGGGCAGAACGCGCTTCGAAGGAGGTCAGGCGATGATGATCAGCAAGCGAGCACCAGGCCTGGCCCTGGCGCGCCTTAACGATGGCCCGAAGGTGCCGGCATTGACTTCGGCTCACGCCGGGCTCAATTGCGTTGGTACGGCCATGCCGGGGGCCTCCTTTACGTCCGAGTGGTACCGCCCCGAGCGGCTAATGAGCCAAGGCGAGCGATTACCGAGTTGATCGGTTCACTCGCAGATTGGCCCAGGAGCCGCCGGGGAAGCCCCCGGCGGCTTTTTTGTTGTTTGTCTGACAGCGAGCAATGGAACTTCAGCGAGCGATGGAACTTCACAACACACGGTAGATATGGAAAGGAAACGCAGGATGTTCGCCTACAGCTGGGCCGAGAGCGAAGACGACACTGAACAGACAACAGCGCTTACGTGGGAAGATGCCGCATGCCGCGATGGCCAAGGCGCACTCACGCCCCTTTTCTTCTCTGACGAGATACCCGACATCGAGCTGGCAAAGGCGATCTGCTCGACTTGTCCTTTAGTCGAGCCCTGTTTGCGAGGCGCGCTGGCAAGGCGTGAGCCAGTGGGCGTTTGGGGAGGGCAGCTGTTTGCGGACGGCGTTGTCATTCCCCGGAAGCGGAAGCGGGGGCGGCCTCCCAAAGTGGCGGCGGTGCTCCCGAGCGAACAGATTTTGCCGGCCGCCAAGCTCCCGGACGCCTTGCGTTGCCTCGGGCGTCCGGAAGAAGAGCGCAAGTCGGCTTAGGAGAGTTCACGTAGAACTGCCGCCACCGCAAACCCTGGCCCGGGCCAAGACGGGCGCTGCAATGCGCAGCCCCCGTCCACAGGACGAAGGGGCCAGGGCAAGCGGCGGCGGCACCAGGCGGCGCATTCACGACGGCAATCTTTCCGCGGCCATAGCTCGTCCGGGTGTCGGGCACTAACATGTAGCGCTTGGGCGCTTAGCTCAGTTGGAAGAGCGTCGCCCTTACAAGGCGAAGGTCGCGGGATCGAGGCCCGCAGCGCCCACGTTACGGTCTGACGATCTAGTGCTCCTGAAAAATGGTCCGA
>JASHVH010000549.1 GCA_030039575.1 Acidimicrobiales bacterium
TCTCTACGCGGCGGCCCCGGCTCTCCCCAGGAATTAGTGGTGGTGGAAGCCAACGTCGACGACGTGACCGGTGAGGTCCTCGGCCACACCGTCGAAATGCTGATGGGCGCCGGCGCGCTCGACGCCTGGCTCGTCCCCGTCGTGGCCAAGAAAGGCCGTCCGGCCCATATCATTTCGTTCCTGGCCGAGCCGGCCCAGGCTGCCGCCCTGGCCGGCCTGCTCGCAAAGGAAACGGGCACGCTCGGTTATCGAGAGCACCGCGTGGCCCGCTCCGCCCTCGAAAGAGAGTTCGTGGAGGTCGAAGTGAGGGGGCTCCGGGTCCGGGTCAAGGTGGGCGCGTACAGGCTCAAGGCCGAGTACGAGGACTGTGCCAGCGCCGGTGCCCGTCTCGGCCTGGCCGTGAGTGAGGTGGCCCGCCTGGCGGAAGAGTCGGCCAGGGCCCTGCCGCCCCCCGGCGGGCTGACCGGTGCTCATCGAAATAAGGTCTGACTGAATGGGACCCGACCTGCAACTGGCGTTGGTGGCGGCCGAGCTGGCGGACCGCATCACGCTGGGTGCGTTCCGTCACCCCTCTCTGGCCGTGGAGACAAAGGCTGACGAATCCCCCGTCAGCGAAGCCGACAGGGCGACAGAGGCAGCCATCCGTCAGCTGCTGAGGCAGGAACGGCCGGGCGACGCCGTCCTGGGCGAGGAAATGGGCGGCGCCGGCGCTAGTTCGCGCCGCTGGGTGATCGACCCCATAGACGGCACGGTCAACTTCGTCCGCGGGATCCCCGTGTGGGCGACACTGATCGGGCTCGAAGTCGACGGGACCATGACCGTGGGCGTCGTATCGGCCCCCGCACTCGGACGGCGGTGGTGGGCCGAGCGCGGAAATGGCTCGTTCGCCGGAGCACCGGGCGACCCGGCTGAGCCGATAAAGGTGTCCGAAATCGGGCGTTTGGCGGACAGTACGATCTCCTCGGGCAGTTTGGTCGATTACGCGGAACCGGCACGGTACCTGGAGCTCACCGCCAACATAAAGCGCGAGCGGGGCTTCGGTGATTTCTGGTCTCATGTGCTCGTGGCCGAGGGAGCCCTGGAGGTAGGCCTGGACCCGGTCGTAGCCATCTGGGACGTTGCCGCGCTCCAGGTCATCGTCGAAGAAGCCGGCGGAAAGTTCACCGATTTCTCTGGAAAAGCCCGAACCGACGGCGGCACCGCCGTGTCGAGCAACGGCCTGGTCCATGAGGAAGTGATCGCCGTTCTGTCCGGTGGCGAGCGGCACCACTCGTGAGTGCCCCTGATCTCGCTGCCGACGAAGGCTTTATGCGAATGGCGCTCGAACTGGCCCGGTCAGCGGGAGAGGCTGGGGAGGTGCCGGTGGGTGCGGTCGTCACCCATAACGGCCGGGTAGTGGGCCAAGGGGCAAACGCGCGGGAGACGAGCGGGGACCCGACAGCCCACGCCGAGCTGGTGGCCCTGCGCCAAGCGGCCAAATCCCTGGGCACGTGGCGGCTAACCGGGACGACGATGTACGTCACCCTCGAACCTTGCCCGATGTGTGCCGGCGGCTTGGTGGCGGCGCGTTTAGGCCGGCTCGTTTTCGCCGCGCCCGACCCGAAATCGGGCGCCTGCGGCTCCCTTTACAACCTTTGTGCCGACCCTCGCCTCAACCACGAGCTCCCGGTCGAGCGATCGGTGCTGGCCGACAGCGCCCGCCACCTCCTGGTCGATTGGTTCTCGGCGAAGCGCCTATAGGCGGGGCCTAGCTCTTCACCACCGACCAGGTCGCCCCCCCGTTGTCGGTCAGGAGCAGCCTGTTGGCGGCCGCCCCGTCCACTGGCTGGCCTTCAATCGCAGTGCCGAAAGACGGCGTCGTAAAACGGATATCGCTGAGGCCGGCTCCGCCGTCATCCAAGATGAAAGCCGCCCATGTCCTGCCTCCGTTTACCGAGCGGTATATGTCGCTGGCGCCCGAAACTGCCGTCACGTAGACGTCCTGGGTGCCCGCAGCGGCAATACCTTGAGCCAGGCCTCCCAAAGGCAGGTGGCTCACCATGCGCGTCGTCGACCCGCCGTTAGTGGACATCCTGATGGACTTGCCCTCCGAACCGGCGCCAGGGTCCCCCGCGCAGAGCTCGTACACGGTGCTGCCGCCCGCGGCGGCCAGCCCGGCCAGATCTATGGCTTGGGAAGGTTGGTAGCACGAGTCAGGCAGGCTGTGCCAAGTCGTCCCGCCGTCGGTGGTCGACCACAGCTTGGCCGCCCCATGGTCCAGCGGCGACAGCGAAACCCAGGCATTTTCGCCATTAACCGCAACTAGGGCCGAAGTCCCGTAGCCCGTTAGGCCCGGAACCGTATGCCAGCTGTGCGAACCCACGCTCGAGCGCTCCAGCCGCAGAGCCGGGGTCGCGCATTTGGCACCGCTCGGGGAACAGTTCCCCACGACCGCATAAACAACGTCCTTGGAACTGTTGAGGGCAAACACCGGCCCCCTGAGGTCTACCTGCTGCCACGTTTTGGCTCCGTTGTAGGTGGCCCACAAAGAATCGCCGTACGCCCAGCCGTCCGAGGCATTAGCGAAGAGGAGCTGGCTGACAGAGGCAACGTACCGGGTTGCCGTTGTGGCGAAGGATGCGCCGGGTGCGGCCGTCTTTGTCCACGCCTTGCCGCCGTTGGCTGTAGTCAGGACCGCAGTACAAGGTGCGTGGCTGCAGTGGGAGGTGCCGAGCAAGTAGCCCAGTGAGGGCGAGACGAAGCTCACCGAACCGGGCTCGAACTTTGCTGGTACCGGAGCGGCGGCCGCCTCCGCCACCTGCGCCAGGCCGAAAAAGGCCATGGAGCCAACTAAAAGCCCCGTACATGCGTTCCTAAAGGTCGTCATGACCCATATAACCACGCGCCGGGGGGGCCGGTTCCGGATGCTGCCCGACCGCCTTCCAGATGTCAGGACCGGGACCAGCCGTCGATCGGGGAAGGGCTCGAACCGTGTGGCTCCTGCGCTTCGTCCTCGTAGCTCTCTGTGGCGGCCCGGCGACGGTGCAGGACCACGAGCAGGGCGTACGGGTCGCCATCGGGGTCCTCCGTGGCGAGGTACTCCCCGGCACCGGGGTAGTTCTCGATCAGGCGCTGGATCTGCCCGACAAGTTCGTCAAGCTGGTCGGGCCGGAGCCGCATGGCCATCCTGGCCCCCTCGACGACCGCGTCGGGACCAGCCTCGTGGACTTCGGCCGCAACAGCCTCCAACACTGCTTTGAGGTTGGCGTCACCCGACATGCCATGGTCGAGCTGCCACGACTTCCCCGTGGCGCGGTACGGTTTCTCGGTCGACCCCCGCGGCCCGCGACGCCAGGCCTCCTCGGCCAAGAAACCGGTGGCAACCAGGGTGCGGACGTGATGGAGCACGGTCGCCGGCCGTTCGCCGAGGGCAGCCGCCAGCTCATTGTTGGTGAGAGCGCGGTCAAGGCAAAGGCGCAGGATCCGTAACCGTAAGGGATGCGCCAGCGCTCTGGCCTCCTGGAGCGTGGGCGGCCGGGAGGTTGGAGCCGCGGTGCTTTCGACTTTCCCAGCGGGCGACGTCCCTTGCCAGACCACCGGTCCAGCATAACTGGTTGACAACTCCCAACTAGTTGGTAATACTCAATCGGTGACTCGAGCACAGGCGGCCAGCGCCCGAGGGCCCCGGTCCTCCCGCCAAGCGTTGCTCCGCCAAGGAGGGTTCCGGCGCCTGTGGCTAGGCCAGACCGTCAGCGTCTTCGGGAGCCAGATAACGGTCCTGGCCCTCCCCTTCACTGCGGTCGTCCTGTTGCATGCCTCCACCCTGCAGGTCGGCCTGCTGACTACGGCGGAGTACGCGGCCTTCCTGGTCATCGGGCTACCCACGGGAGCGTGGGTCGACCGGGTGCGCCGCCGGCCGATCATGGTCTGGGCCGATGTCTTGAGGGCCGTCGTGCTGGCGTCGGTACCGCTGGCGTACGCCCTGGGGCTGCTCACCCTCGCCCAGCTCTACGTCGTCGCTGTGGCCCAGGGGGTGGGGACCGTGTTCTTCGACGTCGCCTACATGTCCTACCTCCCTGGCCTGGTGGGCCGCGACCACCTCGTGGACGCAAACGCAAAACTCCAGGTCAGCCAGTCTGTGGCGGAGGTCAGCGGGCCTACCGTCAGCGGCTTGCTGATCAGCCTCCTGTCCGCACCGGTCGCCTTCATCGCGGACGCCGCCAGCTTCGTCGTGTCCGTGTGCTCACTGGTCACCATCCGCGACGACGAACCGGCGCCGCCGCCGGGCCCGGTCCCCAACTTGCGGGCCGAGATCGGGGAGGGCCTCCGCTTTGTCGTGGCGCAGCCAGTCCTGCGCATGATCGCCGGCGCCACGGCCACCGGGAACCTGTTCGGGGCCGCCTTCTCCGCCATCAGCGTCGTCTTCCTGGTGCGCCAGGTGGGCCTCAGCGCGGCTACCATCGGCGTCCTCACCTCCGCCGCCGCCGCCGGCGGTGTAGTCGGGGCGTTCAGCGCCACCTGGTGGCGGCGCCTCCTGGGCCCGGCCCGGGTCATCTGGGCCTCCCTCACTTTCACGGCCCCGTGCGCCATCCTCGTGCCGCTGACGTCACCCGGAGCGGGCCTGGCCTTCTACGCCACCGGGCTGGGCGTGACCAGCTTCGGGATCGTCGTTTACAACGTCAACCAGGCTTCCTTCCGGCAGCTTCTCTGCCCCCCTCGCCTCTTGGGGCGCATGAACGCCACCATGCGCTTCATCGTCTGGGGGACACTGCCACTTGGAGGGCTCCTGGGGGGTGTGCTCGGGGCCTGGCTGGGTGACCGCAACGCCGTCTGGGTGGCCGTGATCGGCGAAGCCCTGGCACCTATCTGGCTCCTCGCGTCACCGCTCTTGCGGGTTTCGGGCACGGCCCACACCGGCCCGGGCGAGGCCGCGGAAGTCGGCGGCGTGGCGGCCTAGTAGGTCCTCCAGTTAGCGGGTCGCGCCTCGGCCAGGTTCGTCTGGATCCGCTTCAGAGACCCGATCACGGCGGCCCGTTCGGCCGGCGAAAATGACGCCAGTGCTCGTTCTGTGAGCAGGTCCATCTCGCGGCCGATCACCGCCTCGAGCTCCCGGCCCTTGTCGGTGAGGACGAGCCGGACCAGGCGCCGGTCTTTGGGGTGAGGCTCCCGTTGCAGCAGCCCGGCCGCCTCCATACGGGTCCCGGCCCTGGTCACGGTGGGTGTGGACAGGCCGAGCCGCTTGGCCACTTCCCCGGGGGCCAGCCCGTCCTCTTCCCACAGGCAACGAAGGATGTACTGCTGGCCCTCATGGACACCATGCCGCGAGAAGGCCACCATCGACGCCACGGCCAGAGCGTGCTTGGCCTCCCAGAAGACCGCCTGGAAGTCATCGTCGGTTTTCTTGGCCACGGTAGGGCCAGAGTACGCCTTACGGGAAACGGCCCAATCCCGACAGGGCCGCCGCCGGGTAAAAGTTCTCTGCCGCGACGCTTGTAGTTTCTCCGCTTTGCGCTTTTTTCGACTCTGCGGCGGCCGCTGAACCGGTTTTTTATACGCATACCGTAGATAAATGCGCACTGCGACCGGTCGAGCAGGACGAGCCTCGGCAAAAATCGTTGCGCGGCTAAGGTTACCCGGCTAAGGTAAACCATTGCCTAGCTAACGATTGGAGGAGACGATGAAGCTCGGCATCTCGATCACCAACTTCTCCTGGCCAGGCCCCGCGTCGGAAATAGGGGACCGAGTGGGGCACATAGCGCAGTTGGCGGACCAGGCCGGGGCGGACAGCCTGTGGACGATGGACCATTTCTTTCAGATCCGCCTCAGCGGCCAGCCTCCGGAGGCGCCGATGCTGGAGGCGTACGCCACCCTGGCGTTCATAGCCGGCATCACGCGGAGGTCACGGCTCGGCGTAACAGTGACCTCAGTGGCCTACCGTCACCCCGGCGTCCTGATCAAGACAGTGACGACCCTGGACGTCCTCACCGGCGGTCGCGTCACGCTGGGGGTCGGGGCCGGTGCGCCGTGGAACGGCCTTCCCCCAGGCATGTCGCCGAAGGATTTCGAGGCCATCGGGCTGGGCCTCCCCTTCCCGTCTCTGGCCGAGCGCTTCGAGCGCCTCGAAGAGGTGCTCCAACTCGCTCACCAAATGTGGCGAGGTGACGAGGAGCCGTTCATGGGAACGCATTACCAGCTGGCCCGGCCGCTCAATTCGCCGAACTCGGTGCAGCGGCCGCGCCCACCGATCCTCGTCGGTGGCACCGGTGAACAGAAAACGCTCCGCCTGGTGGCCCAATACGCCGACGCCTGCAACCTGTTCGACCTTTCGGGGACGCGCTTCCAGGGCAACTTGGCGCACAAGCTGTCCGTGCTGCGGCGTCACTGCGACGACCTCGGCCGGGATTATGCCGAAATCGAAAAGACGGTGGCCAGTTACGTCGACCTCGGGGACGAGCCGAGCGCCGGCCTACAGCGCTGGCTCGACCACCTGGGCGAACTGGCGGGCCTCGGGATCGAGCACGTGATCATCTCGGCCCCCGGGCCATGGGACGACGCCACCCTGGAAGCCGTGTGCTCGGTCATCCCAGAAGTCCACGCCATCACCCCTGCTGCTGCCTAGGAGGTCCCTGCCTCCTTCGGACAACTGGCGGGCGTGGTATGTTAGCGGTCTCATAAAGTCTGCGCCGGGGGGAGGCCGCGGAGGTGCACACCCCGAAGAAGTCGCCAATTAGGGGCCGGTCCTGCGGCTTGCCGAACGCGGGCTGGCCCAAGGAACACATATGAGCGGTCACAAGCCGCCCACTTCACCGGCCAGGCCCGGGCACCGAAGCCGGGCCCGGTGGCGGCCGACGCTGGTCGCCGGCTTGACCAGCGGGGTACTGGCGGCCGCGGCGCCGGCAGGCGCCACTTCGGTCCCGGCCAAGACCGTCCCGGTGCCCAGTTATGTCTTCGTCCACGACCCGAGCATGACGAAGGAGGGCAACACGTGGTACCTGTTCTCCACCGGTGACCCGCAGAGCCTGGTGAACGGCGGCAACATCCAGATCCGGGAGTCCACGAACCTCACCAACTGGCGCTTGGCCGGCACCGTGTTCCAAGACATCCCGTCCTGGATCGGGCCCAAGCTGGGGGGCGCCGTGCCCAACCTGTGGGCGCCCGACATCTCCTATTTCGCGGGCAGCTACCACCTGTACTACGCCGCCTCGACGTTCGGGTCGAACACCTCCCTGATCGCGCTGGCCACGAACCCGACCCTCGACCCGGCCAGCCCTCACTACCACTGGACCGACAAGGGTGAGGTCTTTTCGTCGACCGCCGCCAACGATTACAACGCCATCGACCCCGCCCTGGTGTCGGCGTCCGGAGGGACGAAGTGGCTGCTCTTCGGCTCGTTCTGGAGCGGGGTAAAGCTCGTCCAGTTGGACCCGGCGACCGGCATGCCTGCGTCGGCCCATCCCCAGTTGTTCTCCTTGTCCGAGACCTCCGCTCCTGACCCCGAGGAAGGCGCGTACATTGTCTCCCACGGCGCCTACTACTACCTGTTCGTTTCGAGCGGCGTCTGCTGTAAAGGGATCGGCAGCACCTACGAGGTCATCGTGGGGCGGTCGGCCAAAGTAACAGGGCCGTACGTCGACCCCAACGGGACCTTGATGACCGATGGCGGTGGTATGGAACTGCTCGGGAGCGACGAGGGGATGATCGGGCCGGGCTCACCGTCGGTCTACGTGGGCAGCCACGGCGACCTGATCGATTACCACTACTACGACGCTTGGGACAACGGGGACCCGTGGATCCAGGTGCGGGACCTGCTCTGGACCTCAAACGGTTGGCCAGTTACCGGGCCACCGATAGTGCCGGTTCCCGGGGCCCCTTTAACCAGCCCCACACCTTGACGACGGCTCCTCCACCCAGCAGGCGGCCGGTTTCTTCAGACCCGGGCCTCGCTCCCCCCCTGGTCGCCCCCACCTGCAGGGGCCGTGACCAGTGCGCCGTCGTCTTGGCTCTCCGCGTCGACCTCGTCCACCCATGCCGGGGCATGGCGACGGGCCCAGGCGCGGCTGATGCGGCCGAAAAGCATCGACTTGAGCGCGTCGCGGTCAGACAGAGCCATCAACACGTGGCCCGTGATGACCACCACGAACAGCAGCGCCAGCCAGTTATGTACGAACGTGGCCCCCGCCCGCCACGAGAGCGGGAATGGGCGGTACCAGCGCAGGAGTAGCCCGCTGGCCAACATCACCAGCCCGCCGCCCGCCGTGAAGGCCGCGTTGAGCTTCTGGCCGGCGTTGAACTTCCCCGTACGGAGCTGAGCGCGGCTCAGGCGCCGCCGCGGCTGTTCCTGGAACATGACGCGCAACCAGCGCCGGTCCGCCTCGCTCCAGCGGTTGAAGCGGCGGATGTCGCGGCGCAGAGCCTGGCCCCAGCTGCCCGAGAGGGCGAGGATGAGCGGCACGGGCAAAGCGATGCCGGCGTAGAGGTGGATGCGCTCGACCAGCTCGCGACGACCGACGAGGGCGATGAGAGGGGTCAGGTACAAGGCCGCGCCGGTGAGGACGAGCACGGCGAAGAGAAACGCGTTTGTCCAGTGGACCGCCCGCTCCACGCGGTCGAACCGCGCCAGCAGCCCGGAGCGTTCGGGTGCGGTGGCCTTCATTCGCCCGGGCGGATCTGAGGAGGGTGCCTGTACGACGAGGGCGGGTGCCCCGCGATCCAGGCATTGACCGGGTACCCGTTTTGTTCCCAGTAGCCGAGCTCCAGCTGGTTCGTGAAAGTGACGCGCGATAGCCACTTGATCGA
>JASHVH010000550.1 GCA_030039575.1 Acidimicrobiales bacterium
ATGGTGGCGTTGGCGGCCAGCCCGGGCAACCAGCCGTGGCGGTGGCAGGCGTCGAAGAACACCCGCAGCATGGACAAGCTGAGCGCCCTCGTGGCGCTTGAGTAGCCCCGGCCCAACAGCCAGGTCATGTAGTCCTCCAGCACGGGCCGGGTGATAGCCGTAGCAGCGGCGGCACCGGGGAGCCGCTCGGAGAGGAAGCTAGAGAACCGTGAGATCGCAAGCGCCCCGGCCGAAATTGTGGAAAAGGCACAACCCGTGGCCAGGCGGAAGCGGGACCACCGTTTTGCCGGCTGGCGGAGCCAGCCCTGGGTGATGGTGTCAAAACGGGCTGCCGCACGCCCTCGGCGGGCAGGCACACCGAGGCGGCTGGCTTGCCAGTGGTCGGAGGCCCAGTCGCCGTCCAGGCCGGTGCCCCGGGCCGTCGCCACGACGCTAAGGGCCAGTGCGTGCGCCCGGGTGGCCTCAGATGCCGGGCTCACCGCTCTGCCTCCGTCGCTCGCCAGAAACCCGCCCGCAGCAACGCCTCTTTGATGTCGGCGGCCTCCAGGTGGACATAGGTCTGGCTGGTAGTGGTGGAGGAGCGGTGGGTGAGCAAGCGGGCCACGACCTCGACAGGCACGCCCTGGCGGACCATGTCGGTGGCCCGCGAGTGGCGCAGCACATGGGCGGTGAAGCTGACCCCGGCCCGGGTGCCCACCCGGCCGATCAGTTGGTGCACGGCTGAATAGCTCATGGGCCGGCCCCGGTCGCCCCCAAATAGGTTCACGAACACGTAGTCCGAGTCGATATCCCCGTACTCGGTGTGCATGTACTCCGAGTACAGCCGCACGAGCGGCGCCGAGACCGGGACCACGACGGGCGAGCGCACCTTGGCCCGTGCCCGGTTGACGTTGGTGGCCCGGGGCACGATGTGCACTTCTCGTTTGTGGGAGACGAAGTCACTGTGGCGCAGCCCGAGGGCTTGGCCGACCCGCATGCCCGTTTCTGCTAACAACGACAACAAGAACCGGTCCCGCAGGTGGTCGGTGGCGGCCAAGACGGCGACGACCTGCTCGGGCCCCAAGGTGCGGGGAGCCTGGCGAGGGACGTGCAATTTCACCGGTCGCACGGGAATGGGCTGGCCCTTGGTCACATGGTGCAAGAAAGGCTTGTAGGAGCCTCGGGAGACCCGCCGCCAGGCCATCAGCTCAGCGGCCACGCCGAGGCCCGCTCGGGCGTGGTGGTCGTAAAAACCGAACACCCCAGCCAGGTAACGGTTCACCGTGGCTGGCCGGCGGGCGGCCGCCCCCTCAGCCAGCACGACCACATTGGGTGCCGGCGCCCGCAACCAGGCCACGAAACGGGCCACGTCCTCGATGCCCACCTGCTGCCAGCCCAGCCCCGCCCAGGCCAAGAACTCGAACCACAGCTTCAAGCTGACGGCGTACGCCCGCACGGTGTTGGGAGAACGCTCGATGGCGGCCAAGTAGGCCAGGTAGCGCTCAACCGGCTCGACCACGTCACCGTTGTCGCCGAGCAGCGTCCAGGACTCTGCCCCGCTCCCCGGCATGAGCACCCGTTGGACGAGCACGGACCTTGAACCTAATAGTTTCAAGCCAACGGGTGGTGGACCCTCTCGGCGCGCTAGCAAAGGGCATGGCTTCAGCCCAAGACCAAGCCGCCCGCCGCCAACGCCGCGTCGCCGCCCAGATCGCCAAGCTCGGGCCCTGCCTGCCCGGCAACCTGGTCGAACGGACGACCCGGTGTAGCAGCCCGACCTGCCACTGCCACAGTGACCCTCCCAGGCTGCACGGGCCCTACCCGTCTTGGATCAGGAAGGTCGACGGCAAGACGGTCACCCGCACCCTCAGCCTCTCCCAGGCCGAGCGCTACCGCCCCCTGTTCGACAACACCAAACGCCTCCGAGAACTAGTTGCCGAGATCGAGGCCGTTTCTGCTCGCGCTGTTGAAGAAGCCGAGGGCTGGGCACACACCGGGCCCGGCATGCACGTGGGTGACGCGAAGACACCGATGTAGGTAACGCGTCCACGCCGAGGCCAAAATGAGTCCTCGCCTACGGAGAGGACACCTCAAGAACGACTGGAGATAACGACGGTTCGCGCGGCGCTCAGGTCCACCGGTCTTGCCTCGTACGCGGCACCGGACGTGCGTCCAGATTGCAAACTGGTCCGCGCCGTCTAGAGCGTTAGCTCGCGGGTACGACGTCGATCGTGTCGCCCACCGGGCGCAGCGGGTTACTGCTGGGCTGGTCGATGATCTTCCCGTAAGACGCGAATTGCGTTGACCCACCGCCGTCCAGGTTCATGGCGTCGGTAGCGCCGAGTGAGCGCATGAGAGCGGCCTCCTCGGTCAGGGTCATTCCCTCGCTCACGCCGGCGATCCCGTCGACTGTGGCCAGGAGGATGTCCCCGTTGGCCCGCACGCCGATCATGGTCCGGGCGTGCTTGTAGGCGCTGAAGGTGTAATCGTTGAGGTCCTGCGGGTCAAGCGTGCCCTCGGTGACGGCGTCGATAGCCGTGTGCCCGTCCTGGACCAGCATTGGCCCGGCGCTGGAAACAGTCGTGGAGGGCGTCAGGGGCAGCGGTTGGCCCTGAGCGGTTGACACTTGCGTGTCGGCCGCCAGCCGGGCGCCGACCGGGGCGTGGGCGGACAGCCAGGCGGCGTCGGTGCCGATAGCCTGCACAGCCCAGTCGCCAGTCGGGAGGGTGCCACCGGGAGTGCCGACCGACACGACCCTGCCCTGGGGATTGACGATCACCTGCAGGGACGACCCGGAGCTGGGCGCCGGCGGGAGGGTGGTCCCGAACTGCGGAGTGAACTCGACGATGTCGTTCTCCCCGGTGCAGACCGTGTTCTGCCGCGGCTCGGTGGTGGGGGTGAACCCGGCGACACCACAATCCTCGGCGTACCCGGGATCGCGGTTGATGCCGAGCAGGCGGGTGGACGAGCCGTCGCCGGCTCGTAGCCACGCCTGCGTAGTCAGGTTCAAGACGCGGGTCTGGTTATGAGCGCCGAAGACTACGGCGGCCCGGTCGCCGTTGGCCAGCGACTCGACGACGCCATTTTGAACCGATAGGCCGGTGTTGACGCCGCCGACGTAATTGACCATGGGGGCGTCGATGGTGAAGAACCCACCGTTGGTTGAGGCCACCGAAGTCAAGGTGGCCGACACCTGCAGCGCCGTCGCCCGGCTGTCGATGGCCGTCCCGTGATACGCGAACACACGACCGTCGAAGGTCGCCGGGTTGACGATGGCGACGTGCACGAGTTCGACGTCCGGTGTCGTCGGGTCGAACCCGGTCCATTCCACCAGTGGGGCGAACCCGTCGGCCGTCAATTGGGCGGCGGCCGTGTTGGCGTCCGCCTCAGTCGGATAATCCCCCACCCGGACCCGCACTCCCATAAACCCGTGGGGGTCGTCGGTGTAGGCCGGCCATTGGAGGTCCGTCGCCGACGGCGTGTACCCGTCGGCGACGAGGGCCGATTCAGTGCTCTGCGCCCAGCTGGGCGGTCCCGCCTCGGCCTCCTCGCTGATGCCGGCGAATTCAGTAGGCGCCTGGATCGTGACTGTCCAGAAGGGGTGGACGTTGGGGTTGCTGTACGTCCCGCTCAGCAGCGTTACACCGGCGACCGGAGACGAGGACGTCCAGGAGATCTGAGAGACGAATGTTGTGGGGTCGGCGCTCTGAGAGGCCGGTTGCGCCTGGGCCGGAGCGCTGAACCCCAGGAGGACGAGGGCTGCACCGGCCACGATCCCGATCTGACGACGATGAGGGCGTGCGAACATGCGGGCAGCCTAAGACCACGAGATTGCCGCCACGGGAACCAGCCGTAACAAAAAGGCGAACTCCTGACTAACAGACCTGCGGAATGGCGGCCAACGAGCCGGCCGGGCTGTCCTCCGACAGTGGCCCTGCGCGACGGCGAGGTCCGCTGCTTCGCCGAGCGGGCGGCGAGAGGGACGGGCGCCATGTGGCAGGCCACGGCCGCGGTTCCCCTCGACGACGAGCTACTCGAATGGCCACCGGATGTTTTCGCTTTCACAGAGGTGGTCCTCGAGCGCACACAGGTGTACCGCTTCCTGTTCCCGCCGCCTCGCTTGGTGGAGTGGCCCCCGCGTCGCCTTGGACACTGGTCCGAGGCCGTCGAGGAGGCGGGCCGACAATGGAGCGTGTGGGCGGAGGATCCGCACGGCTCGGCCCCTGACCTCGTGTCGCAGGAGTGGGCGGTCATCAGCGAGCGGACCGGCACACCGTTTGACCATGTGGCCGAGGGACGAGACTGGCGATTGTGCGAGGCGGTCCTGACCCTGCATGCCGTGGCTGACGAAGCCTGCGCCGGGCTGGGCGTCGCCCTCGACTCCGCCGGCGGCCCGGGTTGCATCTTTCGAGCCCGTGGCCGCGAGCTGCTAGCCCGGTCGGGATCGCTCGCTCGGCTGCCCGGCAGTCTCCTGAGAGTGATACCGAAAGCCCGCACGACGCCGAACGGGACCTCGATCCGGTCGTTCTCGCGCTACGCCTGCCTCCAACGGGGCGTGGCGGATGTTCGGTGGTACAAGGTGCCCGCCCGTCACGCCGGGACCGACCCTCGGACCGACCATGCCAACCTGCTGCTGCTCCCGTGGCCTCTTCGGGTCCGGGAGTCCGATTTTCGTCCCACCCCGGGCTCGGTACAGGACTTCGCCGACGAGACGTTTGGCTTGTTCGAGTTCGCTCCCCCGCAGAGGCTCGACCTGGACCTGGTAGATCGCGTGCTGGTCGCGGCTCGCGACGAGGTCGAAAGTATCGAGGCGGTGTACCTACCTGAGAGCGCTGTCGACGAGGCAGACATCGACGACCTCGAGACGGTGTTGGGCCGCCACGGTGTGGTCCTCCTCATCAGCGGCGTACGCCAGAGCGTAGGGGAAGCGCGACGCCTCCCCCGCAACTGGGTACACACGGGCATTAACCCGACCCTCGTCAAGGGTGGTCCCTTGCCCAGCTCGACGGGCGACCAGTGGCTTCACATCCGGCAGCACAAGTTTCACCGATGGGCCCTTGATGAGGGACAGATCTACCAGTACCGGCTGGGAAGTGCACTGCACCCACACGTGCGTTGGTGGGAGGGGATCGAAATCCCACGGCAGGAACTCCAGTTCTTGGAACTCGGAGAGGAGATCACCCTCGCCTCTCTCGTATGTGAGGATCTCGCCCAGATCGACGACGTGGCCGAAATCCTGCGGTCAGTGGGACCGACCGTGGTTGTGGCGCTGTTGCTGGATGGTCCTCAGCTCAGCTCCCGCTGGGCGGCGCGCTACGCCAGCGTGCTGGCCGACGACCCTGGCTCCTGCGTACTGACGTTGACCTCGTTTGGGATGGCGCAGCGCTCGCGACCCCACGGGCGAGGCGCCTCGGCGGTGGTGGCGCTGTGGAAGGACCCGACCCGCGGGACACAGGAGATCCCCCTTGAGAGCGGGGCTCACGCAGTGCTGATGACCACTTGCGGAAGGCGGGGACGCCGACGGACCGTCGATGGACGTCGGCCCGTCGACAACGTGACCGATTGGTTCGAAGTAGGCGTGTCCCAGATCCGGGCCGCGCCCACGGGCTCGAAACCGTCGGGCCCGGTCCCCCACAGGGCGATGCCACAACTGTTGGACATCGCTGAGGTGACGATCCTCACCTCGTTCGCTCAGGCTCTGGCGGAGGCCGTGGGGAGCGCCCCCGACCGCGTTGAGGACGTGCTGGCCGACGCGCCCGAAGGGGCTCCGTGGCGAACGAAACTCGGGATCGTCGAGCCATCGACGGCGCTTGGCAAGGCGTTCGCCGCCATAACCCGAGCAACCCGAGAGGTTGCCCCCACCGACAGCGCACTGACGCTGGATGCCTTCATCTCTGCAGTCGACAATGCAGTTGACGAAGAGGGCATCGACCTTTTGGCGCGGAAGGTGTTGCGGTCAGCGCTCGAGCAGCGCCGCTTCCGGATCCGCGAAACACCCAGTCAACCAGATCCACCGCGAACACCCCGTCGAGACGGAGTAGCACCCGCAGCCCCGCTTGAGAACCGGCGGATCAAGGGTGAGTGACTCGGCGTCAACGGTCAGGCGGGCGACTGGCGAAAAGCGCTTTTGCACCTTCCGCCCATAGTGACGTTCATGCTCGGAGTAGCCATCGCTCAGACGCTGGCTCAGCCGGCCGTCCGCAAAATCGTCCGGCGTCCGACCCGCTGGGTACTGATCGCAGAGATTGTGGTGCTGGCTGCCGTCGGGACCACGCGTGGCTTGATACCTGGGGCGTTGTTACGGGCGCTATTGCGTTCGTCTCGGCCGTGCAGATATCGACGTTCCGATCGCTGGAGGGCATCGCTTACTCCAGCACGCTTACCACAGCCAACTTGCGCACTTTGATCACGAAGATCTTTGACTGGCGCGTTGGTCGGGAGCCGGCGGCCAGGCATCATGCGGCACTCTTGGGGTGGGTCGTTGCGGCCTTTGCCGTCGGCGCAGCCGTCGGCGGGCTATGCACTCGGCTCATTCATCAGCGGGCCGCCTTGGTCGCGGCCGGCATCCTGATCATCGTGCTCGTCGTTGTCGTCGTCGAGACCCGGAGGCTCGAACAACCTGAGAGGTGATTCGCCAAGGTAATCATGACGGGGGTGGGTTGCGGGCAGGTCGGTCCACCTGAGTTCGTTATGTCACAACGCAACTCCACCATAAGGATGATATCATGCTATCATCATTGTCATGGCACAGCTCCTGGTCCGCCAACTCGACCAAGATTTGAAGGATGCCCTCCAGCGCAGGGCCCGAGCGCACGGACGCTCCACTGAGGAGGAGGTTCGTGAGATCCTCCGTGACGCCGTTAGAGCAGAACGGGCCGCACCGGTCCAGCTCGGATCGACTATCGCGTCACGGTTCCGTGGTGAGGGTATCGAACAAGACTTCCCCGAACTGCGTGGTCACCCGGCACGGGCAGCCGACCTCTCGGAGCCATGATCCTGCTCGACACGAACGTGCTGTCAGCACTGATGAGAACCGAGCCCGACGTCGACGTGGTCGACTGGCTCGACCTCCAGCCATCGGAGTCGATCTGGACGACGTCAGTCACGCTCTTCGAGATCCGGACTGGCTTGGAACTTCTACCCTCCTCCCCCCGCCGTCGGTATCTCGAAGGTGCTTTCGAGCGAGTGCTCAACGAGGACCTCGACGACCGAGTCCTGTCCTTTGACACCGCTGCCGCGAATGCAGCCGGTTCACTTGTCGCACGAAGGCAGCGGATGGGAAGGGCCGTCGAGATACGCGACGCTCAGAT
>JASHVH010000551.1 GCA_030039575.1 Acidimicrobiales bacterium
GCTCTATGTGAGCGTGAACACCGTCGAGTACCACATGCGCAACGTGTTCGCCAAGCTCGGCATCAGCTCGAGGCGGGAGTTGCGGGGCGTCCTCGTGGCGCAATGAGCTCGAGCGCCGGGTCCCCGGGCGCCGGCACCGGGAAGCGCAAGCTCTTGCACTTCCCGGTGCAGACGTCTTGTACAGGGTCACGGCTTTCGCCGTACTGAGAGGCCAGCCGAGGGGCTCGGTCCTTACAGGGACCTGATGCCGGCCACGATGTGCAGGGCCTGGGGCAGGGTGAGGCGAGACGTGTCTATGAACATTTGAGTTTGTTTTTTCGGGGTGGTGGCGAACTGGTACGGCTGCGCCCACTGGAGCACGTAGCCGCTCTTGACCCCCGAAGCCGTCGTGCAGTACTTCAAGACCGCCGGGCTGCAGTAGACCGACACCCGGACCTTGACTTCCCCCTTGGGGATGCCTACGTTCCAGACGCCGACCTGCCAAGAGGTACCGGGGTTGCTGCAGATTGTCGGGTAACCCTCGGAGATGGAAAAGCCTGGAAGCTTGCCAAGGTTCGATTCGGGCGTGTAGGCCTTGCCGTAGGTGGCATAGACGGACTCGTCTTGACCGGTACCACACGAGAGCAGCTTGAAGCTGCTTATAGGTAGCCCCAGGGTGGTCTTGGGCTGGTAAACGGGGTAGGTAATGCCGACTTGGGCGTTGTCGTACGGGTTCGGGCTGCCCATGGCGGAGGCGGGGACGGCCAGGGTGGCGAGCAGTGCGCCAGTGCCGGCCCCGGCCACCGCGACCCGGGTCAGCGCTCCGCCCCGCCGCCACCACGGCTGAGGTTGTATGACATCGGTCTCTTGGGCGAGGCCGGTGCCGAGGCTGGCACTCGCGCGATTACGGTCGTGGCTCCCGAAGTTGAACATTGTCGTTTTTCCTTTCTGCGGTTGAAGTTGTGTGGTGTCCCAGGCCGGCCAGCCGTGCTGCCGTCTGGCAGCGGGCATTGCTCGCTGTAATGCGGGCACCGGAGGCCCCTGGCTGGCTTACCTGTTGTGTTGCCTCGCTCGAGAGCACCACTCCGCTGTGGTCACGGTGCCCACCCTTCTAATGTCCTGCTTTGGCGCTCTGGCCGCCCTACGGAAAATCCGTAGTTCCGTCCCGGGGCGGGGTTTGTACCGCGCCGTCCCTTTCGTCCTGGTCTGCCGCTCTTATGAAGGCAGAGGTGGACGGGGCCGGGAGAGGCTGATCAGCCGTTCGTCAAGGTTTGGGCATGGGGGGCGGCCCACCGGTCGGGTCAGGATAACCGAGGCAGATAATCATGTGCGGCTGCACGGTCTCGGGCAGGTTGAGGATCCGGCCCGCCGCTGCCCGGCTAAAGGAGGTGACGGGGCACGCCCCGAGGCCCGCTGCCTGGGCGGCCGTGAGCAGTGTGGCGGCGACGGTGCCGACGTCGACGTAAAGGCCCGGTGCCCTTGGAGGGAAGCCGTAGGACGCCGCCCGGCCTACGTCAATGCTAATGACGACAGCCGCTTGCGGCACCGGGATCATGCCCGGGGAGATCAGGCGGAGGAGGCGCAACTTTGTGCCGTTGGTGACGGCAACGACCGGCTGGAGGCGACGGTTCCCCGCATTGGGGGCAAACTTCGCCGCCCGGACGACCAGCCCGACCGTCTCGGGGTCGACGGCTCGATCGCTCATACGCCGGGTCACCCGGCGGGCCCGAAGAGCGTCGTAGACGGCCCGGTCGACCGCGGTCACTCTGAGGTGACCGGTCCCGTCAAGGCCAACAAGCAATCGGCCAACACCACGCAGAGCCCGTCCAGTTGAGCGAGATATTCGTCCCGGTCGGCCCGTGGGGTAGCCGTCGGGGCAAAGGTGTCGAGGGCGCGCAGCAGCTCTTGGACCGGGCGCGATGCCTTGGGCACCATGTGGCCGCCCAGCTTCTGGGCTGCCGTAATCAGGCGCATAGGGGCATATTCTGCGGCTTCGTCCATTTGAGCCCGTGCCGCCGTAATGAGGTAGGCGAGAACTTCGATGGCGGCGGCCTCAGAGACGATGGGGTTATGAGAACCGATTGACGCGTCTACCGTCATTAAGCTCTAAAGCGTAAGTCACGTCCGGGGCGACGCGGCCGATGGCCGGCGGCCGGTCACGGGCACGGAAGTCCTCCCTGGCGACGGCCTCGGCCCGACGTGACTTCGGCCACAGCGGTGTGTGGTCATACCGGGACTCTCCGTGTTGACCCGCCACCTGTCCTGGACCTACCATCTTGCCACAGGCCCCGGGACCTGCGGCTCACGTTCTGGGACCTTTCCGGCCGACGCGAGAGCAATGCGCGCTTCGGAGCCGCCGAGCGGGCGCCACCCACCAAGTAGATAACCGCCGCTACCGGAAGGAACGAGAATGCAAACATCCCACCGACAAGAGCACCTGTTATCTCACTCGAGCGCACGGAAGGCCCCTCTGATCGGGGCACCCCTCGCAGCGGCGGCTTTGCTGGCCGGGGCATGGGCTATCGGTGCAGCTGGCCCCGCGCTGGCGGCGTCCAAGAGCACCACCGCACCCGCTGTCCTGAACTGCGGCACAGGGAAGGGACTGACAAAACCGGGCTCGCTGACTGTTGCCTGTGCTGATGCCAACAACTTGGGCAAGGACCTGAAGTGGTCAAAATGGGCCTCGGCGGGCGCCGCCGCCACGGGGACTGACACCTGGAACCCCTGTACGCCAACTTGTGCCGCCGACAAGAAGTGGGACAGCGCAGCAGCGACGTTTACCCTGAGCGACGCCGTCCATACTTCAAAGGGCCTGTTGTTCGAGAAGCTTGACGTCCACGTCACCGGTAAGACCCCGAAAGGGGTGGCGCGGGCCTACGTCGTCAGCGAGGCACCGGTCTCCGGCTGACAAGCCGGGCTGCTTTTCGGCGTGACGAGCCGCGCACCAATTGCGGGCTCAGCAGCCGAGGACGTAGCTGATGGCTGAGCAGACCTCGCTCAGCGAGGTCTGCTCGGTCGTGTGAATACCGCCGCAGTTAACGACAGACGGCCGACCAAGCCCGACATCGTGGCCTCTCAGGCCAACCTCGACCGCAAGGCCGCGG
>JASHVH010000552.1 GCA_030039575.1 Acidimicrobiales bacterium
GAGCGCCTCGACCGCATCGACAGCATCGGCGTCGTTGGCCGTGTCGCGCCTGAGCACAAAGTGCTCCTGGCCGAGACGTTGAAGAAACAGGGCCACGTCGTCGCCATGACTGGCGACGGTGTAAACGATGCGCCCGCTATTAAGGCTGCCGATATAGGCGTGGCCATGGGTAGCGGCACCGAGGTGGCCAAAAACGCGGGCCGCATGATCCTGTCCGACGACAATTTCGCCACGATCGTGTACGCGGTCGAGCAGGGTCGCAAGCTCTACGACAACCTCAACAAGTACATCCGTTTCGTCTTGCTCGAGCTGGTCGCGTTCGTCCTCACGTTCCTGGGCGCTACTCTCTTCGACCTGGCCGCTGGGCAGCCGTTCACCCCCTCGCAGATCTTATGGGTTAATTTCCTGGTAAATGCCCCGTTCGGGGTCGCCCTTGGCTTCGACCTGGAATCGCCCGGACTGATGAACCGCTACCCCCGTCCTCGGGGCGAGTCCATCCTCACCACCGGGGTTATGGTGACGTGCGGTCTCGTAGGGTTGTACATCGCGATCGCCAACCTGGTCCTGATCGCGGTCGGAAAAAACTACTACGGCAGCGTAGACAACGGCCGGTCGATCGCTCTCGTCGCATTTACGTTGATGCTGGTGGTGGCCGCATTCGAGGCCCGGAGCGAAACAGAGACTATCTTCACGCACGACACCCTCAATAGTTCGAGGATGAACACCATCGCGCTGGCGGAGATCGCCGGAGCTTTCCTCATAACACAGGCCGATTTCTTGCGCCGGCTGCTCGGCACCACCCGGTTGACGGGCCAGCAGGGCGGTATAGCTATTTGCAGCGCCGTGGTCCTGCTTATCGGCTGGGAGACCGGTAAGTGGGTGGTCCGCCGGCGGTCCCGCACCAATTCCTTGACAGCATCCGCACAATGACCAGCCGGAGAGGTAAATAACCATATGGCCAGGAGGAAGAAAGACGAAAACAAAAGCGGAGACGCGGAGGCGCAGGCATCCTCCGGAACGGGAAGTGAGGCGGGCGCGAGCCCATCAGCTCCGATGAAGCGCAAGGAGTACGAGCGGGAGATGCGTGCCCTCCACGGTGAGCTCGTTGCCCTCCAGGAGTGGGTGAAGTCGACGGGGGCGAAGATCTGTATTGTGTTCGAGGGTCGGGACACGGCGGGCAAAGGAGGCACGATTAAGCGGATCACCGAAAGGGTGAGCCCGCGGATTTTCCGGGTAGTTGCCTTGTCCGCGCCGACCGATCGCGAGAAGTCTCAGATGTATATCCAGCGATATATCCCCCACCTCCCTGGGGCGGGCGAGGTCGTCATCTTCGACCGCAGCTGGTACAACCGGGCGGGCGTCGAGCGGGTCATGGGCTTTTGCACCCCGCAGGACACCGAGCGCTTCCTCGAGCAAGTACCCGCGGTCGAAAAAGCCATGGTCGATTCCGGAATCCTGCTTCTCAAGTACTGGCTCGAGGTCGGAGCGGACGAACAGACTCGGCGGCTCGAAAGCCGCATCAACGACCCGCGCAAATTTTGGAAGCTGACCGATATGGACTTGAAGTCGTACAGCCGCTGGTTCGACTATTCGAGAGCCCGCGACGCCATGTTCGCAGCCACGGACACCTCCTGGGCGCCGTGGTGGGTAGCCCATACTGACGACAAAATGCGTGGACGGCTCAATGTCATCAGCCACCTGCTGAGCCAAGTGCCTTACAAACCCCTTCCTCCCCGCGACATAACGCTGCCGAAGCGCCAGAGGTCCGGCGGCTACGAGGACGCACACCTGTCGCTGCGGTACATCCCGACGCCGTTCTGAAATCGCGGTCAGTGGCGTTTACGTCGATATGCAGCCGGGATTTGCCCTTCTCCGGCTCATCCCTCCTACTGAGGGTAATCGTCGGTTGCGGACCGCCGAAACCTTCGCGGGGCCCGATCTTCAATGGGCCGTCGTCCTCGCGATGGAGCACGACGAAGTCCAGGACCTCGTACCAGAACTGCGCCAGCACGTCGGGGTTTCGGCAACCGAGCACAAGCTCACTGGTACGACATGCCATGATGGAGACCCTCTCAGCCTCGGAACTCTCGGGCCGGCCACACGCGAATGTCGTGGGCCGCAACAGCGAGGACAATCCCGCGATCGTACGGGAGGAGGCGAGCACGAACGACATGGTCTCAGGGCCGCCCCAGTCCGGGCAGCCGGCACCTGAGCAGTGCCATTGGCCCCGAGGCAAGGCCTAGGCGCTCCGCCTCGGCATATTGTGCCGTTCAACCAGGCCGTTATGCCGCCTGCTTGGGGCCGACAGAGAGGTCGAGGCGAAACGGGGCCGGCCGGCCCCGCTTGTTTAACTACCTGTAATTGCCAGGTCGCGCTTGGCATGGGGCACCATAAAGGCTTCAGTGCAATGGTGACTTCTCCGAATTGGTGGCGCGCGTTCATGTTGACTTTCCGTGCCAGAAACGGCACTGGGTGTTGACTACTCCGCGGAGCCGGCACAACAGCAAAGGTGCAAAAGCGCGACTGCCTCGGGGAACCGACCGGCGGGCCCAGACCATGACGCCACTGGGCTGCCGGATGCTCGAACTGGCCTCGGCGTACCCTCGGCCCAAATAAAATTGGGCAGTGGGCGCCAGAGCGCTGGGAGAGGCACCAATATCTTCGGCGCGGCCCGCCTCATGGCCGGTCACATCACCAAATCCATTGGTGGCCAAAGTGACCGTGCTGAACCCGATGATAAGCACCACGCTGCAGACGGCCATCGCTCGCCCGCAGGTGGTGCGTTCAGCAATTCTTCGCACAGGTCGTACAGTTCGCCTCCGTAGCGCTCACGCCAAGGGCGGGGGTAAAGGTGGGCGACGAACCTGAACGGTCGGCGGCTCACGGGCTCGCCCCCGCGATGCGGCTAAGCCCTATTTCCGCAATGCGGGCCGATTCCGGGCGCCGGCGCCTGGTCCCCCGCAGGCCGTTGAAGCTCGCCGGGCGACAGCGCTCCACTCAGCTTCTCCCGGCTCGACCTCGAGGATCGTCCCCGTGTTGGAGTCCTTCGTGGGGTGCGCGGCGAAATTGCCGATCCTACGCACGTCGTGGAGCTGCTCAGCCAATCACGACGGGACAAGTTGCTGAGCAATTACCTCCTCGATCTCGTCGTACAGCTTCTGCTTCTGAATTCCCGTCGCTTGCGGGACAGCGCTTTGCATGCAACGCCGGCTCAATGCGGCGCTGGCCGCAGGCTCACCCTTCCTCCGGGGAACGAACGGTGTTCCCGCAGGTCAGTGGTGTGTCGGAGGGGCGATTACACCACTGCGGACACGTATTTATTTGCTTTGAGCTGCAAGCCTTACAATGACGCAGCGTGCCGTTTGCGGCACCGTCGAGAGCCCATGTGGTGGAATTTGGCCTACAGATTGGGGGTCGGCGCTGAGATGAGCACTATATTGCCTCACAAGAAGACCTCTACGTTCGTCGCGCCCACCTCTTTGGTGGGTCACTGGCAGGCCAGTGGTGGAGGTTTCGGGGCTGGTCCCTCGCCCCCGCACAGGCGCTCCACCACAGACCCCGTCGCACTAATTTTGCGTATCGATCTGGGCCGAACCAAGTCGTAGGTCCGTCCTCGACGATCCCGGGATCGGCACGGCGCGCGTGCTCAGGGTAGGGCGAGAGCTTCACCTCCCTTTGCGGTACGCCTACGAAGTTGTGCGGGAAGCGGACGCCGAACAACG
>JASHVH010000553.1 GCA_030039575.1 Acidimicrobiales bacterium
CGCCAACCAGCGTCACCCCGAGGTCAGGCACGCTCATCTTCACTCGGCCGATCAACGGCGCGAGCACGATATACGTCGTAGGTACCGACGGGGAACTCCACGGCTTCGCCACCCCGAAGCAGTTCGGGGACGGAGGCTACAACGGGGCGCTCGTCGTAACGGTGACTAACCTCGGCGGTCTTACCGTCGGCGACACAGTGGGCGCCGGCGGCGCGGCTCTCAATGCCCTCGGGACCTCTGCTGACGGTGCCATCGTCAACTCGTCCGGCGCCTACTTCGTCTTCGCCGGTGGCAGGGCGTTCGGCATCCCCAACCCGACCACGCTGACCGACATCCGCAAGGTGAACAAGGCGCAGACCTTAACCGGCACCGTTACTGCGGCCCAAAAGTCCGCCGGTTTCGCCAGCGGGGCGCTGATCAGCGTCCTTGGCCCGGTCTACGTCGGGTTCAATGGCCAAGTCTGGCCCTTCAGGACCCAGACGCAGCTAAAGAACCTGGGCTACGGCGGGACGGCCGCGGTAACCGTCCCGAGTACGGGTGGCCTTACTGTAGGCGGCTAGTACCCCGGGTCAGTAGCAACGCATAAAAGAGGGCGGCCTCCGGGCCGCCCTCTTTCGCGTTCGGGATTGGGTCGCCGGGGGAGGACTACCTTTGGGGGATCTCGGCGCCAAGCAGATCGCATGGGACCTGACCCGGGACTGGCTCTGGGCGGGGTTCGCTCAGCCGGAGCCGACGGCGGCGTCAAACGTTCAGCGGTCGACCGCTGGCGCCGGCCCCGCCGGTTGCGCCTCGGCCACTCGCACCAAGATAAGAGCGAAGGCCGCCATCGCCGCAATGAAAACTATAAAAAGGACCGGGCTGGGGACGGGGGCGTCCCAACCGTGTCGGACGGCCGAAAAGGCGTCGAGCGGGCCCTTCGTCCCAACCGTGTAGCGCCGAAGGGCGGCGTAGAAGTCCACCGCCTGGCAAGTGGCCAGTAACCCGACCACCACTGTGCCCAGACGAAGAGTTGTTCGGCGGTCCACGAATCGCTCGCCGGCCACAAAGGCGGCCACGATAGGTATGCCGACAGCGAGGCCCATGAAGTCACGGCCTTGCCCGAGGATGCCGTCTTGGCGGGCCTGGCTAGCGATCAGCACGGTCGGAAAGACCACCCAGGCGCCGACGGTGCCGAGCACTACGGCAACCGGTCGTCGCCGGGCGACGCAAGCCGCAACCAGGACCACCGCCCCCAGCGTCCCCAACCACAGCACGATCACCAGGTAAGGGGAGGGAGCATCGAGCCAGCCGAACTGGCCAATGCTCGAGGTGACCAGCAGGTCCAGGCGCTCCAGCGCCAGCTCGAAGATGCCTCCTTCGGTAGTCCCGGCAGGAAGAGGGGTGCCCGGCTCGGTCAGGAAGGGGTTGGCGGCGATGTCCCAAACGAGCGACACCAGGCCGGCCACCACGCAGGCGGCCAACCAGCCCTGCACATAACGTTTGCGCAATAACTCTCGTAGCGGTGTGGCCGTACCGACACCAACCACGGCCGCCAGGATGAAAAGGACCCACAGGGGGGCCAAGGCCCGGGTCAAGACCAGAACACAAATCGAAACCCCGAGCGTCCCCACCGCCGAAGCGCTCAGCTCCATCGGCCGCTGTGAAGCCAGCGCCATCGCTGCCGCCCAGGCGCTGATGGCGCTGGCGATCTCCAGGCCGCTGGGGCTGATGACGGCAGCAAGGTACAGCGCCATCGGCGTAACCGCCAGCGCTAGCCCCCCGGCCAGCAAAGGCGCACCGCGGCAACGGCGGAGCGAGGTTATGGCCAAAGCGAGCATGGCGGCCGAAAGGGCACCGCTCACGAGACGTGCCCCGTAGATCCCTTTGACCGAGACCAGGGCCAGTGTCGGGAGCCCGACCAGGGCGTAGTAGAAGGGCGGGTACCTCCCGACGTAGGTCTCGACCGAGACGGTACGGGTCGACCCGTTCAGTGGCCGCTGGCACCCGGCCGGGACGGCCGACTTGTACTGGAAACACCCAACGTCCGTCTCCAGGCTGGCGAACACCTCCGGCACCTTCACGATCACGGTGCTTTTTTGGGCCTGGGTCGGGTGCGGCAGGTCGGTCCCCAACAATTGGCCGCGCACCAGGGACACGGCCCGGACCAAGTGGGCGGGCTCATCCGGCCCGGAGCCGAGCGGGCTGGCAAAGGACCACGCCGCTACAGCGACAAAGAAGACCCCAAACGACACCAGCCAGATCCTCAGGAGTGGCCTGGCCGGCCGCCGGTTCGTGCGCCGGGCGGTCCCGGAAACACGGTGGGCCGGGCCCGCGGAGAGCGAGTGCCGTGGCTCGAGGACCACCGCCGGCGCCTGCAAGGTGGCCGCCTGAACGTCACGAGAGCTGGCGAGCAGGCCCTCGGCAGCGGGTGGCTGGTAGGGCTCCGTCACAGCGGCCCAAGCATAGCCGGGGCCCTTTCCACCTAGTGGCAACCTGGGCGGCTGGAGCACCCTGGGTCTGCCGATGGCCTCCGCACGTGTACCCGCGAACTACTGGGACGAAGTGGTGGTGCCCATCGGGACCGTCGTTGTACCGCTGGTCGTGCCGCTCGTAGTGGTGGACGGCACGGTCGTCGTAGTCGTCGTGGTCGTGGTCGTAGTCGTGGTGCTCGAGGTCGTCGTGGTCGAGGTACTCGTGGTGGTCGAACTTGACGTCGTAGTCGGAACCGTTGTGGTCGTGGTCGACGTCGTCGTGGTGGCGTTGGTCCGCGATTTCACCGTGGTGGACGGGGCCAGGGGGATGTTCGGGCCGATGTTCACTGGGCGAGAGAGCGGCGCAAGGCTACTCGTGGGCGGGACCGTGGTGGTCACCGGGACCGTTGTAGTGGTCGTCGGAGGTCTCGTCGTTTCGGTCGTCGTGGTCGCCGGCCGGGTTGTCGTGGTTGCCGGCCGAGTCGTGGTGGGCGCGGGCCGGGTGGTGGTTGGGGCCGGCCGAGTAGTGGTCGCCGCCACCACCGCCTTCGCCGGTGGAGGCGTAGTCCGAGCTCGAGAAGGCACTGTGCTGGTCGGGGCCGGGACCGTGCTGGTCGAGGCCGGGACGGTGGTGGTGGTGGTAGGCGGGACCGTGGTGGTTGTCGTGGGCACGGTGGTCGTGGGTGCCGCCCGCGTTGTCTTTGGCCTGGAGGTAAGCGCCGCTTCGAGCCGCGAGTTCTCGGCTTGGAGGATCTGCAGCTGCGCCATGAGCGTTTGGATTGTGGCCGTCTCGTTATTGTTCGCAGCGGTGGGGGGCAGAGTCGTCGGCGTCTGGCCGTCCTGAGACTGGATCACTCTGGCGGCGGAGTCGATTAGCCGCTTGGCCTCGACGGGGTTCTTTGCTGACAACGCCAGGCTGGCCTCACCCAGTTGCTGCTCGGCTAAGACCAGCTTGGCGGCCAGATGCGCACTCGGAGGGTTCGGTTGCTGCAATGCGCTGATCAATGCCCCACCTCCTACCGCTCCAAGCAGGAGCATGGTGGCCGCGGCGACCAGCAGCTTCGCCCTGCTGTGGCGGCGGACGGCGCGGACCGCGGACGCCGCCGCCCGCACTTCGGCCGCTCCGCCGGCTGCGAGGGGCGGCAAGGGCAGCGCCGCCCGCAAGTCGCTGGCCACGGCAGCCAGCCCGGCCGCAGCACCGGCAGGACGGTGCGCCCCGGCCGACGAGCCTCTAGCCGAAGGCTCATCGATAGCCTTGTCGAGCGCCTCCGCCAGCGCCCGCTCGTCCCGTCCTGGAAGTTCCCGAGTCACAACCTGACCTGCCCGCGCAGCGCTCCCAGTGCCCGCATCTGCTGCATGCGCACGGCGCCCGCTTTTTTCCCGATGACC
>JASHVH010000044.1 GCA_030039575.1 Acidimicrobiales bacterium
TAAGGTCCGGCCCCCGGCGGCGACTGGATAAGTGCAGTACAGGAAGGCCAAGACGCCCAGCGACAACCCCCCTCCGGCAGGAAGGTTCGAAATCTTCCATGAGGTGCCCGAAAGGGTGGACACCAGGAATTCGACAACACTGCCCAGGATGTTGAACAAAACCAGGAGGGCCACGAGGTCGATGATGAACGCAGCCAGCCGGGTGGGCAGGCCGGCATAGTGGCCCTGAAGTCTCACGTCTCGGTTCGGCGCCGCGAGCAGAGTCATGGGAGCGATGCTTCCGGCTCGCTGACGAGCAGCGGCGGCCCCATTGGAGGCGACGAGGACCGCCGCCTCAGGATCTTGTCAGTCCAGCGCTGCACCGCGAAATCGAGGCTCACGCCTTCGCTGCGAGCCACGTCAATGGCTTTACTGGCGATCCCCGCGCCCGTGCTGGCGATGATCGAGCCAATCTCCGTTCGCTGGACCAACGCCTCGAGGTCGACTCGCGATAGCACCGCGTTGAGGTCGACCCGGTCGAGTACCCGGTCGATGTCGACCTTGTCGATCAACGTGTTCAGGTCAATCCGGGCCAGAAGACTGTTCAGGTCGGCACGGGCCAAGACCGCGTCGAGGTCAACACTGGCCAGCAGTTCGTTCAGGTCGACGCGCTCCAGCGTCTCCTGCAAGTCGACGCGGTCGACGACCCCCTGGATGTCGACCCGTTCGACGACGTCGTTGACATCGATGGCGTCGACGACCCCTGGTGCCACCCCGTTCGCAACGGACTGCAAGACGCCGGTGGCATCCGCCAGCAGCTCGCCCAGGACCCCCGGCAAAGCGTGTCCAGAAGCGCGTCCTCGGCGCCTACTAGGGGCCATACCTGATTCTGGCACGTCGCTTGTACCTCAGGCCTCCGCGTAAGCGGCAAATGTTGGCCACCCACCTGTCCATGCAGGCGGGGAGAGGGTAGCGTAGCGAGAAATTCGGGCATTGCCTGCTGCACCACGCCAATCCCAGGAGGTTCTTTCAGATGTTCGATCGTCTGAGCCCCATCGAGTCCATTATCTGGCGGGTGGGGCACGACCCCGACCTGCGGATGACGATCGGCAACCTCATGGTCCTCGACCACGCTCCAAGCCCCGCCGACCTCACCGATCGTCTCACGGCGCTGTCGAAGGAGGCTCCCCAGTTGCGGGCCCGGCCCCACGAGTCTGTTCTTCCTGGCCGAGGTTACTACTGGGCCAAGGATCCGAGTTTCGACGCCGGCCGTCACTTTAGGCGGGCGACGGTCCCGGCGCCGGGCGAACTCCGCCAGGTCCTGGATCTCCTGGGCATGATCGAACCCCTGCCCTTCGAGCCCGACCGCTCGCCCTGGGACGCCACCCTCATCGACGGCCTGACGAACGGCAGGGCGGCGTTGTACCTTCGCGCCCACCATGTGCTCACCGATGGCATAGGCGGGGCCGTCATCGTCAACCAGATCTTCGACGAAGCCAGGTCGCAGCCGGCGAAGGCAACGAGACCGGGCCAGGAGCGCCTGGCAGCGACCGCCGGCAAACCCAGCATTAGCGAGCCGAAGTCCGCGAGCGACCGCCGGTCACTCACCGTCACCATCGATTTCGACCGGTTCAACCGCGCTGTGCAGCCCCTTACGTCCAACCTCAATGCGCTCAATGCGACGCTGATCACCGAACCCACGGACGCGTTGCTTCGCGGCCTGCAGAACAGCCTCGAGGTGGCCAGTTCGGTCTCACGCCAGGCCCTTATCATTGGCGGCCCGCTGGCCACCTGGACCGGCGCTCGATCGGTGACGAGCCGCTTCGAGGTCATTTCCTTCCGCGGAGCCCGCTCCACGGCGCTCGCTCTAGGAGGCAGCCGGAACACGCTCCTCGTCGCCGCAGTGGCCAGCGGGCTCGGCCTCTACCTGGAACGGCACGGCCAGACCTGCCCCGAGCTGCGCCTCGCCACGCCCACGAGTCTTCGTCACAAGCGGGACGCAGGCGGAAATTGGTTTGCCCCCCTTCGCATCGAAGTCCCCACCGCCATGGGGCACTCCGCCCCCCAGTTCGGAGTGGTGGGAGAACGTCTGGCGCAGGCCCGCAACGAACCGGCCCTGCGGGTCACCTCAGCGCTAGCCATGACGGTCGGCCGGATGCCGACCCGCCTGCTCATCCCGGCGCTCCACGCGCAGGCAGATACCGTCGATTTCGCCGCCACTGCCGTCCCCGGGGTTCGGCACCGGCAACGCATCTGCGGTGCGGTCGTCGAGCAGAGCTACCCGTTCGGGCCACGGCTGGGCTGCCCGGTCAACATCAGCGCCTTCGGCAACGATGACCGGCTCGACATCGGGATTGCCCTCGACCCGTCCGCCATCACCGATGCAGAAAGTCTGCTGGACTGCTTGCATACGGCATTTTCGGGCTTCACGTCCACCCCGGGCCCTCACAAAGCCGCTACCAAGGAGAGCCCAGCACCCGCCCCCGCCACTTGAGTGTGCTGAGTGACCTCATAGCAACCCGGTCCGCTCGAGACGATGGAAGGCGAAGAAACCCCATATAGGCGGCAGGTAGAACGTGCAGAGCCGATAGCAGATGGCGGCCGCGAACGCGGTCGACTGGTTGATCCCCACCGCCGTCAATCCAACAATCAATGCGCCTTCACTAACACCGATACCTCCCGGGACCGGGATCATGCTGGCAAAAAACGAGGTGAACACGTTGACGACCAGAAGTGTGGCGAGCGACAGCGAGGTGCCGAGCGCCACCAGGACCAGCCCAAGGGTACTGGCGAAGAGCACCTCCGCCGCCAGGTTCGCCAGTAGTAGTTTCGCTACCCTGGTGGGCGAGCGCAGGCTGGCCAGCGTCTCGCGCAGGTCGGTCAGTGACGGCCGAGCCCGGCCCACCAACCGTTGGCGCCAACGGGGGACAACTAGTGCGACCACGGCTATCACGATCACGACCAGGACGAGCAAGACCAGGACCTCTAGAAGGTTCCCCTCGTGGTGGCTAGACGCCTGAAGGTCAATGTGGATCTCACCGAAGCCGAACACAACAGCGGCCACGATTATCACTATTTGCACGACGTAACCGGCG
>JASHVH010000554.1 GCA_030039575.1 Acidimicrobiales bacterium
GTGGCCAGGAGTACCTTCATCGCATCCGGGCCGAACTCGGACCGGAGAGGCTCTACGAGCTGACAGGTCACTGGCCCA
This sequence comes from Acidimicrobiales bacterium, assembly GCA_030039575.1. Taxonomy (GTDB): domain Bacteria; phylum Actinomycetota; class Acidimicrobiia; order Acidimicrobiales; family Palsa-688; genus Fen-671. Next base: position 79 of record JASHVH010000554.1, read on the forward strand.
ACGCCAAGTTCGGCCTGCCAAAACTGCTTTGGTTCCTGGATAAGCGCCCAGAGCTGTGGCGACAGACCCGGCACGTTCTTCAGTTCCACGATTGGTTGGTCTTCGAGCTGTCGGGCGAATTAGTAAGCGAGCCATCCTCGGCGGCGATGAGCCAGCTCGTCGACGTGCACAGGCGCGACTGGGCCGAGGAATTGCTGCGTGCCTTTGGACTGGACCGCGCCCTTTTCCCCCGGATGGTGGACGCCGGCACCCACGTGGGCGGCCTGGCTGCGGCGGTGGCACGTGAGACAGGTTTGCTGGCCGGGACACCCGTCCACGTCGGCGGTGGCGACAGCCACGTGTCGGCATTGGGAGCGGGTGGCGCAAGGACCGGGGACATTTCGATTATCGGAGGCTCCACGACGCCCGTCATGTTGGCTTCGGCCGAACCGGTCCTCGATCCTGCACACGCACCGCTTGTCAGCCCTCATCTGCGGCCGCAGGTATGGGCGGTGGAGACGAACGCCGGCGCCACCGGGATCCTCTACAGGTGGTTGCGGGACCTCGTTTCCGAGCGTGAGCGCGACCGGTACACCAACACGAGCTCCTACGCCGCGATCGACGACCTGGCGGCGTCGTCGCCGCTCGGGTCACGCGACCTCATGGTTGCTTGTGCTAACCCCGTCTGGGGTGAGAGCGCCTGGGAGCGCCTGCCCCCGGTCTCGATCGTGGGCTTGACGCCCGGGCATTCAGTCGGTGACGTCGCTCGCGCCATCTTGGAATGTCTCAGTTACGCTGTGCGGGGGAACTTCGACGCTTTAGAAGCGGGCCTGCAACAACCGTCCAAGCGAATAATCTTCAGCGGCGGGACCAGCCGGAGCTCGTTCGCATCGCAGATGCTGGCCGACGTCCTGGGACGTCCCGTGTTGGTGGCCGATGTGCCCGAGCCATCAGCCGTTGCCGGCGCCGTCATTATCGCTGGTGAGCAAGCGGCTTTGGCTCCCGGCTATAGGCAGTACGTGCCAGACGCGGGCCGCCATGCCGCCTACGAGAGTTATGCAGACCGCTATCGCGGGTTGTTTGCGCGGTTGCAGGAGGCATTGGGATGACCAGCTAGACGCACCTCGGCCGACTGTTACTGCCCCGCCCGGTGGCGCGTGCGCGGCGACGTAGCCCTCCCATCAGCCGCGTGACGGGGTGATGCCATGTCGTTCCCTAATTGCGGGGCCGCAACGCCGCTCTTTCAGGAAGGTTGAGTATTGATGATCAGGTGCTACTGCGATCCTCCGACCGTCGACGCGGGTGGCACGCTTTCGGTCTTCGTCTCAACCGACGCGGCGCACTTCGTACTGCGCGTCTACCGCCAGACGACGGGCTTTAGGCATGTTGCCTCGGTCCCCGAATACGAGGCCGAGGGAGAGTTTGTGGGTGAGGGCACCGTGGACCAGGACTGGGGGTGGCCCGAGTACCGCTTGGCGTTGCCAGCGTCGTTGGCGAGCGGGGCCTACTTCGTGGTGGCCGCGGAGGTAACGGCCGGCGGGGCCCGCCGGTGGCCCTCTCTCCAGGATGCGGCGGGCGACTGGGGCAAGGCGCTGTTTGTTGTCGCGCCAGTCGACCGACAGCACAAGCCCATCCTTTACAAGCTGAGCTGGTTCACTTATGCGTGCTACAACTGGACTGGCGAGGGGAGCCTTTACGCCGGGGCCCACTGGAGCGACTACCGCAACCGGCCCGGCTACCGCGTTTCCTGGCGACGGCCGGGTGTTGCTACCGGAGGGCTCGTCTCCGAGGGCGACCCCCACGACGTCTACGTGCCGGGCTCGCGCCGGCAGACCTTCGAGCACTGGGACGCGCCCTTCTTCCGCTTCCTGCACCGCGAGGGCTTTGAGTTCGACGTCGCGACAGATCTCGACGTTCATCGCCGGCCCGAGTTGCTGCGCCAGTACAACCTTGTGCTCAGCGTCGGGCACGACGAGTATTGGAGCGACGAGCTTCGAGACGCTATCGATGACTACATCTCGAACGGCGGCAACCTGGCTTTCCTTAGCGGGAACACGTGCTGCTTCCGGATCGACGTCGAGGAAACGACTGCCACTATCAGATGCGAGAAGGCACGGGGTCACGAGGCCGAGTACCTGTGGCAGGCGCGCCGCCCCGAGCAGGAGACGACCGGCGTCACCTACTTCAATGGGGGAGGGTGGTGGGATGGTCGCCGCCCTCAGGTCGGCTACCGGCCGTACCACCACGCCCACTGGTCGTACGACGGGGTCGACACGAGCACCGACCTTGGGGCATCGACGTCCCCGCCGGTCGTCGGGTACGAGTGCGACGGCGCCGATTATGGCATGCAGCGGGGCCGCCCCGTCGTTACCCGGGCCAGCTTCGGCCGGCTCCCCATCGTGCTCGGCGTCGGCCCGCTTGGCGAGGGCTGGCACGCCTTCAAGCGGGGTGCCGCGGCGACGATCGTCACCTATACCGACCGCTCCGGTGGGATCGTCTATACCGGCGCCACCACCGATTGGCCGATTGTCGCCGAGACCGATCCTGAGATCGGGAAAGTGACGAGCAACGTCCTCAGAGCGCTGCAGCGGCCAAACCTGCGAGTGCTGGGCCCTTTTCGTGAGGGGCGCTCGACGGACCTGGTCCAAGCCGGCAAGAGCTATGAGTTCCGTCTTCAGTCCACACCCGGACGGCCGGCGCCTGGCACCGTGACCGCATGGCGCGTCGCCATTGACGACAAAGTCCTGCTCGACTGGGTGGGATCGGGGCCGGTGTTGCGGTTCGAAGTCCCTGAGGACGCCCGTACCCTAACGGTCAGCGTCGACCAGCGCGTCCATGAAGGGGCGCACTGCGGGTTCGGGTCGCTGAGCTTCGACGTGCTTAACACCACTGAAGCCGCAACGGTGGGCTTCACCAGGGCGCTGGGGCGGGCGGGAACGCCGGGAGGCCCGCCAGGGAGCTTCACCGACGTGGAGCGCGCCTGGCCAGTCAACCGCTCGCCGATCTCTTCGACGCAGGCCGGAGTTCTCTCCGCCGCGCTCAAACAGATGACCGAGTCCCTTCGCCAGCTAGGCGAGACGGGTGACCAAGGCCCACTTTGATTAATTGTTTCGCCGCACTCATTCTCGGTAGAGGTCCGTCTTGCCGGCCGACAGCAAAACGCGCCATTCCCCCGGCGAAAGGGCCACGCAGGCCACACAAAATGAGGAGCATATGGTGGGCGACGGCGCACGTACGGCCGGCGCCTCAGGACGTTTTGGGAGGGCGTAATTGAAGGAGCGAGCGGGGGAACGCGGTGACGGCGTATCGTCGGATAACAACGCGTTGGAGTGCGGGAACGTACTGTTAGCCAGCCTGGAGCAGTTGCCGCCGGGTGAGGACCTGCTTGCCGGCTTCGAAGGGATCGAAGTGGCCACGACACCCGAGGCGTTGTCGGAGGGCGCGCGCGGGAATGAGGTGCTTTTGCTCTGGGATTTCGCCAGCCAAAGAGAATTTGTGAACCTTGGCCCGAAGCTCAGGAGGGCGGTGCGATGGATCCAGTTGGGCTCGGTGGGCGCCGACCTTGTGCTGGACAGAGAGACCATCGAGTCGGACCTAGTTGTCACAAATTGTGGCAACATTTGGGCTAGAGACGCGGCGATTGCCGAGTACGCCATAGCACTGCTTTTATTGTTGGCCAAGAGGCTGGCGGATGTGCTGACGGACGGGAAAAGTGGGAGGTGGCGGCCACTGGCGTCGTCTGCAGTACGGGGAAAGCGCCTGGTTGTGGTGGGGTATGGGCCAATCGGACGATATGTCACCGAATTAGGGACCGGGCTGGGCCTGAGAGTGGCAGCAGTCAACCGCAGCGGGAACGACCGGTACCATCAAACGGGGGTGGACGTATATCCGGCCGAGTCCTTACTCGATATTGTGGCGGACGCCGATTATCTTATACTGGCGGCGCCGGAGACGGCAATGACGAGGGGAATTATTAACACGGCTGTGCTGGGGATGATGAAATCTACCGGAATCGTTGTTAATGTGGCCCGAAGTTCTTTGATTGTTGAGGAGGATCTGATCGAGGCGCTGCGAAACGGTCAGTTGAGTGGAGCGGCACTAGATGTCGTTAATGGTGAGCCGCTGCCGCTTGGTCATCCGTTATGGTCAGTTGAAAACTTAATTATATCCCCACACATGTCTGGAGATATCGAGGGCTGGCAGAAGTTGCAGCTCGATGTGTTCCGCTCGAATATGCGCCGGTGGTTGGCAGGAGTGCCGCTCGAAAATGTGGTGACTAAAGAGAGGGGCTATGTCGAGCGATGAAAATATATATCGTCCATCCGCCGAGCGGGGCCGTCAGAGGTGCTCCACATTGACAGTCTCGCGGGTGTCCCCGACCATGGTGGCCGGGGGGCCCCTCGAATTTCGGGGCCGCCCGACGGTGTCACCTCCCCACAACCGTCATCGCGACCAGGCTGTCACCTAAGTCCGCTCCCACGGTGATTGTTGGCGTGCGCGCTCTGCGTCACTTATGAGGGCGACTTTTCTGCACGGCGGGCTCGTCAAGGCGTAGCCCGCTGCAGGCTCTGGAGAGGGTGAAGCAGGGTCGGTGCGTCTCGGTTACCCCCTTCTGAGTGCCTTGACAAGCTTAGGTCCGTACCCTAAGTTTTCCATAGCTCAGATTCTTGATTTCATCATACGGAAGAGCCTGCGATTTGTGATGGACCGGGGGTTTGCAACATGTCCAGCCTGTCGAGCCTGGGATGTGGGGTCACAGTGCGGGCCCGAGTGCCCTCCACCGGAGGCGCGACCCACGACCTGGTCGTCGCTGTGGCCCCGGAAGTCTCAAGGCTCTAGGCGAAGCGACGTTACGGCCCGGGCGTTGAGGAGAGCGAGGGCCAGGCCCCGTTGGGGGCAGGTCAGGCCGAGCAGGTGGGTAAGACCCGACTTGGCGGCCGTTGCCCAGGCCGCCGCCAGTGGCCGGTGTGGGGCTGCCCGCTCCAGCGCGAAGCCTGCTCCCGGGTCGAACACCTTTGTACCGGCCAGAGAGCTGCAGGCCCCCTGGGTTGTCTCGGTAGGCAGCTGCGAGAGGTCAGCCAGGGCCCCCGCCGGGCCCATGGCTAGGCACGAGCACCGAGTTGACGACAGCGTGAGCGGTACTTACCATGAACGCATGCCCAGCGGGTGCACCGTTGTTCAGGTAGTAGGAGGGGCCAACTGCTCTCCGGCCCTGATCACGGAAGCCTGTAGATGGCGCCAGCCTCGTCTTGGACCGGACGGTACGTTCATAAACACAGTGCAACGGCTGAGGTACGACTGACGAGCCCTTGGGGGGCGGAGGTTTCATGTCGTCGCTACAACTTCAAGGGGTTTGGAAGGTATTTGGCAGGCACACCGCGGTAAGGAATGTCCATCTTTCTGTCGCTGAAGGAGAGATGGTGGTCCTGGTAGGGCCGTCGGGATGCGGCAAGACAACTACCTTACGAATCGTTGCCGGGCTGGAGACGGTGAGCGCCGGAACCGTGAGCATCTCGGGAAGAGATGTTACGAGGCTGCCTCCCGGGCGGCGCAATATTGGCATGGTTTTTCAAAGCTATGCGCTGTACCCGCACATGTCCGTGTACCGCAACCTCATGTTCGGAGCACAGATTCGGCACGAGCCCAAGCGTGAAGCCCAGGAGCGAGCCCAAGACGTCGCTCGAGTCTTGGAGATCGACCAGTTGTTGGACCGTCGGCCGGCGCAACTGTCTGGAGGCCAGAGGCAGCGGGTCGCGCTCGGACGGGTCCTTATGAGGCGGCCGGACCTCTTCCTGTTGGACGAGCCTTTGTCCAACCTCGACGCCGCGCTGCGCACGGAGGTGCGAGGCGAACTCATACGGCTTCACAGGCGACTTGAAGCGACCATGATTTATGTCACCCACGATCAGGTCGAGGCTATGACCATGGCGGACCGGATCGGGGTCATGTCCCACGGCATCCTCATGCAACTGGGGAGCCCCGAGGAACTGTACGAAGCGCCACGGAACATATTTGTTGCCGGTTTTTTGGGCTCGCCAAAGATAAACACGTTCAGCGGACGGGTCGAGGTGGCCGGCAACGGCCCCCTGTTCCGGTTGCAGGGAGGTTGGCTACCGGTGCCCCCATCGTGGCGGAGCCTTATCGAAGCCCTGGCCAACGACCAGCAGGTGACGCTTGGCGTGAGACCCGAGGACTGGAGGTCAGCCAGCCCGTCGGCCGACGAAGGAATAGCAGGCGTCGTGGACATCGTCGAACCCTTGGGGGGCGAGACCATTGTGACGGTAACCGCTGACGCTTCTTCCATACGTTGGCGCGTGGGCGGTAGGAGCGAACTGTCGGCGGGCACGTCCGTTCGGCTGACGGCGCCCGCCCATCGCCTGTACCTGTTCGACGCTCGCACCGGCGACGCTTTGGCGACACCCGCCGGCCAAGTTGCCCACGCGCCGACGGCGCCGCGGCCTGACCTGGAAGAGGGCCCGGCACCGGACACGGAGGAACCGACCGTGCGGGACGGGGACAGGGTCCGTGAACTCGAGACTTAAGTTCTTTGAGAACGATGGAGGTGGAAGGGAAGCCTGGTGTGAACCATTCGATGACATGAGAGAAAAAGAAATAGCCGAGACTAGAGGATAAGGCCAAAGCACGAACAGGAAAGGGGTAATATGTCTCGTAAAGGGATTAAGTGCTTATTCGTGAGCGCGGGCACCGCAATTTTGGTAGTGGCGAGCGCTACGACGAGCAGCGCCAGCGATTTGCACGCTGCTAACTCTAAAACTCCGGTCACTTTCGCGTACTCTTCAGCTTGGGTGATCGATACAACGCCGCTAACGACTCAGTTTTACAATGAATTAGTGAAGCAATTTGATGCTAAGTACCCTTCGTTGACGCTAAAACTCGAGCCAATCCCGGGTACGTATGATGATATTGTCACGAAGCTAAGTCTCTTGTTCAGGAGCTCCAGCACAGCTCCGGACGTTGCCGAGCTGCCGACGCAGGTCATCGGGCAATTTCAATCTTCGGGCGAGCTGATGGCCATGAACAAGTTCTTGAAGACGTCATCGTGGTGGTCAACCTTCCCGAAGGTGGTCCAGAGCGAGGGCATGGTCGGTAGCCAGGTATATGCGGTGAACCAGGGAGAGAATGATGAGTTTATCTACTATGACAAGTCGATCTTCCAAAAGGCTGGCTTGCCGACGACGTGGGCTCCCAAAAACTGGGCACAGATCCTTAGCGCCGCAGAACAGATAAAGGCGAAGGTTCCCGGCGTCTACCCGATCTGGCTTTACCCGGGCAACTTGTCCGGGTCCACAGGACTGTTGCAGGGGGCGGCGAACCTCATTTATGGCACGCCGACACCAGATATCCAGGTCCCCAACTCGACCAAGTTCGTTATTCAGAGCCCCGGGATCGACGCTGTTTTGGGGTTCTACCATGACGTCTATAGCAAGGGTTTGGGGGTGCCTATGAGCGCCTTGCCCTCCAACGGTGGTATCGGGTACGGAGGCAACCTGTTCCAGATGGGAAAGCTTGGGCTTGCCATAGGCTCTAACTACTGGGGAGGTGGGTGGACGAAGACCGTCAGTTCACCGTACTGGCCCGTAGCGTCAAAAGTGGTGGCCACGGCGCCGCTCCCGACAGAGTTTGGGCAAAGTCCGGGCATAGCGACCACGATAGGGGGCTGGGACCTGGCTATCGGAGCGGACACGAAGCACGCTCAGGATGCCTGGGACTTGCTCAACCTTCTGCAGGATCCGCAGAATTCTCTTAACATGGCAAACTGGTCAGGCTTCGTACCTCCATCGTCGCAATTTGGCAAGGATCCCGCATTTGTCAATTTCGCCGCTCCGTATAATGCTGAGTCAGTGGACGTCCTTCCGTATGGTCGTCTGATCCCGACGAGCCCGAACTTCGATGCCTGGGCCTACGGGTTTGGAGAGGCGACCGCGGACATGGCGCTGCATCCCAGCACGACGGTGGCCCAGGCGCTCTCAACGTTCCAGGGTTACGCAAAGGACGAGATCGGCTCGTCAGCACTGGTGTCAGAGAAGTAAAACGGGGGCCTAACGCAATAGGCATTCGACGAGGGCGGCCGCTTCCATGGGCGGCCGCCCGTGGGCCAAGGCTCGGAGCCTGGGGGGAGCTTCGGGCGGCAGTGAACATGCAGCATCTACTCGAGGAGGCTCCAGGAGTTGATCCCGGTCCAGGAATGGATGGAGCAAGAAGGGCCGGCCGGGCTGGCGGCTGTCCTCCCTGGAGAGCCGAGCGCCGCCCGGGGACGGCGCGCGGACCCAACCGGAATGCTGTTAACTGCGCCAGCGCTGGTCATGTTATTGTGCCTGTTCTTAGCGCCCGTCGGGTACGCTTTCTACCTAGGGTTTACAAACCTGACGTTGACAGGCCCGACGTCTCTGCACTACAGCTTCACTGGGACGGCGAACCTCAGTCTGATGGCACACGATGGGTTGTTCTGGAGTTCGCTCGCGGTCACCGGCATCTATATCGGAGCGTCGGCGGTGTTCGGCGCGACGGTGGCCGGGATGGCGCTGGCATTGCTGATGCGGCGGGCCGCCAGCGGTGTGAGCGCAGTGGTCGGGAGCCTGGCCATTTTCGCCTGGATAATGCCCGCCGCCAGCGGCGCCTTTTTGTGGTACACCTTCAGCCAAGCGGGAGGGACACTCTCTAAGGTGGTTGGGGGAGCCCCAATATTCAGCGCTCCCCTTGTTATCGTCTCGACGGCAAACGTGTGGTCGACCGCCGGGTTCGCCATGCTCGTGCTGGCGGGGGGTCTACGAGCGGTGGCGCCTGAAATGATCGAAGCCGCCCGGCTCGAGGGGGCTTCGCACTGGCAGACGTTTTGGAAGATCACAGTTCCAACTATGCGTTACACGCTGATGACGACCGTTCTTATAGTGGTCCTGCTAAGTTTGGGAAATTTCACGTTGATTTATGTCATGACCCAAGGGGGGCCCGGTAATGCGACGGATATTTTGCCGATCTATTCGTACCTTCAGGCGTTTAGCTTCAACCGGCTTGGTTATGGAGCCCTCGTGGGGGATGTGGTTGTCGTCTTGGGAGCCATCGGCGCGTACGCGTATGTCGTAGCCGTTAGGAAAAGGGATAGGGGTCTCGACAGTGCTTGAAGCCGGATCGCGACCACGTCAGGCCAGTGACTTCGAGTTGGAGCCCGATCTTGACGCGGTGGAGCCACCTCCCGTTATGGCGCCGGAAAGGAAATGGTCGTTGGGGGCGACCGCCGGACTGGTCGTTATGGGCGTACTGTTCGCGTTGCCGCTGTTGTGGCTGGTGTTAGCCGCGTTTGATGCAAATGGCAACGCCTTCTTGCGCTGGCCGAACTGGAGCGTGACGAATTTCGTAGCCGCCGGGTCGAGCGCCAACCTGCAGAGTTTTCTGGCGAGCCTGGAGTTGGGCCTGATCTCAGCCGCGGTAGCGACGATCCCGGCTGTGCCAGCGGGCTACGCTTTGTCGCGTCGGCGCATCCCGCTGAAGGACAGCTTCATGGTGATGGTCCTGTTCCTCACCGCTGTGCCAATTGCTATCGTTGTGATCCCGGTTTATCAGTTCTTGTCGCAGTACGGTTTCCTCAGTTTGGTGTCGGCAGGGATATTTATAGGCGTTACGAACTTGCCGTTCGCGCTCTGGCTGGTGCGCGCGGCAGTAGAAAGCGTCCCGCTCGACCTCGAGGAGTCGGCCTTGATGGAGCGGGCGCGACTCTGGCAGATTATCGCCCGGGTGACAGGGCCTTTGGCGGCTCCGGGCATTCTCGCCGCTGCTTTCTTTGCCTTTGCCGCGGGGTGGAGCGCCTTCTTGGTCCCATTGGTGCTGGTGAGCGCATCTTCGCAGTTTCCGGCTGGCCTTGCACTGTACGGGTACATCCATTCGGGAGGGTTGATCCAGTACGGTAATTTGGCCGCGTTCTCGCTGCTGTACTCGCTGCCCGTCGTAATCCTGTACTTGATTGTGTCCCGGGTCATCAAGGGGGGTTTCGCTTTTGGCGGTGCGATACGAGGCTGAGTATTGCCGGCCGCCTGACCTGGCAGGGCCATCGAAATACCATTGGGTAAAGGCTTCCTCGTGTTCAAAGGTGCGCATGGTGTACGGTTGTTCGTGCAACCTGGTTGGGAAAGAAGAGCAATTGCAGCGCTGGCTAGAGGTCCCCAGTGATGCGACCGGGCACTTGGGCCAAGGAGGCGAAGTTGACAACGAGCCCTTGGATGGCGCGACTGTGCGTCGGCACTCAGCCATGTAGCGCGTCCGAAATCAGCAAGATCGCCCCTGGCCTGGCGGGTGCCGGTTACGAAGGAGTGGAGGTACACCCGGGACAGCTGGCGTCGGTGGGTGACCGCGTCTACCGGGACCGGTTCCTGGGCACGCTTCGCACCGCCGGCCTCGAGGTCGCCTGCGCCTATGCCGGCGTCGCGTCCGACGAGCCATCGGCTGCGCTTGCAAGCGCACGCTGCGAGATGGCTGCTGCCCTCGGCGCCGGGCTGGTCTTCCTGGTACCGCCCAGCCGCCGGAGCGGGACGCTCCAGGACATGGCGGCCCAGGTGGCCAGGGTGTGCAGCGCGGCAGGTCAGCTTGGCCTCGAGGTAGCAGTGCACAACCACGCCGGGACGCACGTGACGAACGTGGAAATGGCGCTGCGGTTCCTCGACGCGGTCGACCGACCCGAGGCCGGGCTTTGCCTGGACGTCGCCCACCTGGCGCTGTTCGAAGATGACGTGCCCGCCGCCATCGACCAGCTGGTCCCATACGTTCGCTATGTCCACCTGAAGGATCTAGCTGCCGGCGCCCGTGAGACCCTCGCCGCGTTGGACGGCGAGTCGCTCGAAGGCGTGTCGCCGTTGAACCCCGCCTACACCGACATCGGTGCCGGGGCGCTCGACATGCCCGCGATCCTGGAAGCGCTGGCGAGCCGCGGGTACGGCGGCTGGGCGACCGTCGAGATCGAGACGCTGAGGCGCCCGACTTTTCTCGAACAGGCGCGTGAAAACGCCGATGAGGTCACCGCACTTTTGGCTCAGCGCGAAAACCGTGCGCCGCGACCATGAGCTGGCCGCCGACAGGGCGCCGTACAGGAGGATTAGACGATGCCCCGCTTAGAGGGCCGCAGGAACACGCGAGTGAGAGGTAAGCACCAATTATGAGGCTCGGGATCGTGGGTTGTGGGTGGATCGTCGAGCGCGAGCACGCTCCGGCGTTGCGCGACGCAAAAGGCATTGAGGTGGCCGCCGTCGCCGATATCGCCCCGGGGCGCGCCCGGCTCGTAGGCAGCTTGCTCGGCTTGGACGAGAAGGACTGCCTCGACGACCCGCGCCGGCTGGTAGAGCGGCCAGATGTCGACGCCGTCTCCATTGCGACGCCGCCCAACGTCCGCACGGAGCTGGTGGCTATGGCCGCGTCCTGCGGAAAGCACGTTATCTGCGAGAAGCCTCTGGCCACGACCCTGAGTGCGGCGGACGAGATGATCGCCGGCTGCGCCGAGGCCGGAGTCCAGCTCCTCGTCTACCACAACTACCTGTACTTCCCTGAGACCCGACTGGCCCGCCAGCTGATCGCCGAGGGTGAGATCGGCGAGGTACTGGCGACGGATATCACGGGGTTCGGGGCCCGCCCGTGGGAAGGAACCGAAGCCTTCCGGCCAGGCTGGCGGCGGGTCGTCGACGACGCCGGCGGCGGCGCACTGATGGACGTCGCGGTGCACGCTGTGTACCTCACCGAGGCGTACCACGGACGACCGGTCGACCGGGTCAGCGCCGACGTCCGCTACGACAACAGCGGGGTCGACATCGCGGGCTATTGCCGCTTGGGCCTCGGGCCGGGCGTAGGGCTCCTCGCGGTGGCATGGGGCCAGGGAGGGGCGTCACTCAGCATCATGGGGACCGACGGGCACATCGCGTTCGTGTTCGACGAGCGCATGGGCTATTACGGAGCGCCGGCAAGGGTCGTACGGCTGTTCCGTGCGTCCGGCCCCTCGCGCAGCTGGTACATGCCGTTCGTGAGGACGTTCTTCACGGCGGAGCTCTTCGAGGACATCGCCGCCTGCCTCGAGGGTCAGAGCGAGCTTTACCCAGCCCACGGAAAAGACGGACGACGGGCCGTCGAGGCCATCTTTGCCGCCTACCGCGCGGCGGCCACTCAGGCGGTCGTGAGCCTTCCGCTCCCTGAGGACGACCTGTACCGGGAAGGCCTGGCCGGCCTCCGGCCGGCCGTGCAGACCAGGGACTGAAGGGCTAATCCTTGAGGAGCCGTCCCTCTCGCCTAGGCTGCCGACGCTGTGTTCCCATAGCCGTGGCCCCGTTTCCCGAGAGTGCCCGCCAGAGGGCCCAGGAACTTTCGATGGCTCGAACTCGCCTATTTGAAAAACAACACTAAGGAGTGGCTTGATGGACATACGTTCGATTGAAACCTCTGTGCCCCTTGTCGAACACAATGGCACGGTGCCGGTGTGGTACCTTGTCGAGCCGCAGGCGATGCGGGAGGCCACCGAAGGTGGGTTCCTCGAGCTTGTCAATGAGTTCGAGGTGGCCGGTGGGGGCGCGGTCTACCCCCACACCCACCCGACGCACGAGTTCTACTACGTGACGTCAGGGAGGGGCACCATGACTGTCGGCGAAGAAGACCGCCCGGTCCAGCAAGGGGACCTGGTCTACATCCCGCCCGACGTCGTGCACAGCCTCCGGCCAGCGACGGACAACGCCCCGATCCATTGCTTTTGCTTCGCGATTGGCGTCAAAGGGGCAGGCAAGATCGACTACTCGACGCACGACTGAGCTGGCGCGCCACCGCCCGCGCAGTGGCGGCCC
>JASHVH010000045.1 GCA_030039575.1 Acidimicrobiales bacterium
AGGCCCTCACGATCGGGGCGCAGCCCTCCGCCTGGACGGCTACCAGGCGCGGCAACGGTCCGCTCACCCAGCCGAGCTGCTCGAGTTCGAGTATTGCTTTGTAGATCCCGATCAGCCCGACGCCACCGCCCGTCGGGTAGACGATCACGTCGGGCCACGTCCAGCCGAGCTGTTCTGCGATCTCGAAGCCCATCGTCTTTTTGCCCTCGATCCGGTAGGGCTCTTTCAGTGTCGAGGCATCAAAGAGGTCCGGCCTGTTGGATGTCGCGTCAGCGATGAGGCGGCCGGCATCACCGATGTGACCACGGACTAGGTGCAACTCGGCCCCGGCGGCAAGGCACTCGGCGCGGTTGACCGTGGGGGCGTCTTCGGGCATGGCGATAACGGCGCGGAGCCGAGCCCGGGCTGCGTATGCCGCCCATGCGGCGCCGGCGTTGCCGTTGGTCGGCATGGCGATGGCGCGGGCGCCGAGCTCGCGTGCGCGGGAGACCCCGACGGCTGCGCCTCGCGCCTTGAACGTGCCGGTAGGGATGACCCCTTCGTCTTTCATGAGCAGTCCCGGGGCCCCCAGCTGGCGGCCCAATGTGGGGAGGGCGGTCAGAGGCGTCATGCCTTCGCCGAGCGTGACAACATTGGCAGGTTCTCGTACGGGCAGCACCTCGTGGTACCGCCACAAAGACGGGGGCCGCTGGCTTACTGCCGACCGCGTCATGGTCTCGGTGGCCAACTCCAAGTCGTAACGAGCGAGCAATGGAGACCCGCAAAGGCAAAGCCCCATCAAGCGATCAGCGTTGTAGGTGGCGCCGCAGCGAGGGCACTCGAGATGGTCGAGAGCCGAGAAATGTCCCACAGTGAGCTACTTACTCACCCTGGGCCTGTGAGCGGCCATGACCTCGTGCAACCGCGCAGGGTCAAGAGCGTACGCAGTGTTGCCGTCTCGTCCCGTCATGGTCGAGGCTGCCAGCAGCGAGTTGACGATCGCCTCTTCGGTGGCGTCGACGACCGCCTCGAACAGGGAGGTTAGGAAGCGGTTGGGCAGCATCTCTGCGCGAAAGAGATGGTCGCCCTGCGACACGCGCAGGTGCCGGTTGCCAGTGGCGAACGCGACGAAGACGTCACCGCTCGCATCAGCGGCCACTCCTCCCGCCCGGGCCACGCCGAGGCCGGCGCGCTGTGCCAGACGGTCGCATTGATGAGGAAGCAGCGGAGCGTCCGTAGCGACGACACCGATAATCGAGCCACCGCTGCGGGCCGCCGGTTCAGTGTGGGAGGGGCCCGGGATCTCATCCTCACTCACGTAGCGGCCAACCGGGACGCCATCGACGCACAAACGGGCGCGACGCCCGTAGTTGGCTTGTACGAGAACGCCGACCGTGACGGCCACTCCGCCAGCCAGCGCGACATGGCGCGACGAGGTGCCTATGCCGGCTTTGAAACCGTGGCAGATCGTCCCGGTCCCGGCCCCGACGTTGCCTTCACCGACCGGCCCCCCGGCAGCCGTCCGAAGCGCTCTTTCCACATGCTCAGGCCTTATATGCAGGCCGTAGACGTCGTTCAAAAACCCGTCATCGGTCTCCGCTACGACCGGAAGGGAGTTCAGGCTGTCCCGCGGCGTGCCGTGCTCGACCTCCAAACGGACGAGGGCGTCGCGCACGGCGCCGACGCTACCGGTGTTGGTGAGAGCTATCGGGCTGGTCAAAAAACCGGATTCTCGTAGCCACAGAAGGCCCGTAGCCTCGCCGTTCCCGTTCAGGCAGTGGTGCCCACCGAAGACCGGTTCGGTCCAGACGTGGCCTTCGTGTGGGAGAACGACGGTGACACCCGTCCTCACCGGCCCATTGCCCACGACTAGCGGGCCTGACCCCTCGATAAGCGTGGTATGCCCGACTCGACAACCGCTGACGTCGGTGATGGCGTTGTCGGGGCCGGTAGGCAAGGTGCCAATATTTATGCCCAGATCTCGTGCTCTCATCCGGCTTTCCTCCATGTTCGGGGCGCAGGCTACCGAGTTGGGGGAAGGCGGCGGAAATTGAGTGGCTCATGATGATCACGATGTCGGGCCGCCTGGGCGGTTGGTGGCGTGTGCTTTGGGAATTGACAGCCCGCCCTACGGTCGGCAGGATAGTCGAGATGAGTATATCGAATCTATCGATTAGATGATCCTAGTAGAACCCGGGGATGCCGGGCGGCCCTGCGTATTTGCCAGCTTTGGGCCTCAAACCACGGGCTTCGGCGAAGGGGCCTCCCAAGGGCATGTCCGCGAGCGGGATTTCAGAAGCCGGACGAGCCAATTTTATGGCACAAAGCCTCTGGATTCGTGAGGATGGCTGGGCTAAACAGGTTCGGGCACTTACAACCAGGAGGTAGCCATGGCCGTCCAATCAACAGGCCACTTGGCGCTCAGCGACGCTGCGGCGCGACAACTTGCCAACGCCACCAAGACCGTCGCACAGATGTCCACTATCACACCGAGATGGCTGGTGCGCTGCCTGTCATGGGTCCCGGTCGAAGCGGGCATCTACAGACTGAACAAAGTCCGGCATCCCGAAGAGGTGGAGGTCGCCTGCCCTCCCCGAGACGAGGTCGAGCTGCCTGTCACCTTCGTCGATTACGACGAGAACCCCAGGGAGTACTTCCTTAGTTCAGTCGCCACCATTGTCGACGTTCACACGAGGGT
Source organism: Acidimicrobiales bacterium (assembly GCA_030039575.1). Lineage (GTDB taxonomy): Bacteria > Actinomycetota > Acidimicrobiia > Acidimicrobiales > Palsa-688 > Fen-671. The sequence continues at coordinate 2,678 of JASHVH010000045.1, forward strand.
TTCTGACCTCTACAGCCAGCCATACGACCAGATCGAGGAACAGCTGCGCCTGGCCGTCGAAACGGTCAAGGAGCGCCAGGAAGGGGAGCTGATAAACAACCCCGAGTATGGGATGTTGGCCAACGTGGTCGCCGACCAGCGCTTGAGCACCCGCATAGGCCCACCCACCCCCGACGACCTCGACGAGCTGATCACGAAAGTCTGGAAGGAGCCGGCGTTCTTCCTGACGCATCCACTCGCGATTGCGGCTTTTGGCCGGGAATGTACCAGGCGGGGAGTCCCGCCGGTCACGGTTAGCCTTTGGGGGTCGCAGTTCATCACTTGGCGAGGGATCCCGCTCATCCCGTCGGACAAGGTCCCGGTCGAGGGTGGCAAAACGAAGGTCTTGCTTCTCCGCACGGGTGAGCCGCGCCAGGGAGTCGTCGGCCTGTACCAGCCGAGCTTGCCCGGCGAGCGCAGCCCCGGCCTCTCGGTGCGGTTCATGGGGATCAGCCGCAACGCCATCGCTTCCTATCTCATCTCTCTGTATTGCTCGCTGGCCATCTTGACCGACGACGCGCTAGGAGTGCTCGACGACGTGGACGTCACGCGCTACCACGACTACGCCTACGTCTACGTCGGAGGGGGCCCAACGGGTCGCAGGGCCCGGGCATCGAGATGACAGTGCCCGGGGGGCCGCCCGGCTGGGCCGCCGCCAACGAAGGACGCGGCACGCTCGAGGGGGACGCACCTCTTGACGAAACGACGATGGCCCGCATTGCCACCCGGATTTTCAACGAAAACTTTGCCAACGTGGTCCCCGGCTCCGAGGCGCCGGGCCAGACCGCAGACGAGGTTGTCGACCTCCCGTCGCCAGTCGCTGGCTCCACGGTACCGACCGTGGAGCAGGGGGGCCCAACCGGCCGCTCGTTGACATCGCCGGGCTCGCTGGTCGAGCGCGCTGGGCTGACGGTGGCCAGTTGGCCCGGCCATGCCGCTCCCCATTTCTACTTCCTCGAGGCACCCGGCGCGGCAACAGACGTCGCGGTCCCGACGGTCGAGGGCGAACGGGGAACAGTGCCCTCCAGCCCCGGCTTCTACTTCGTCGAAAGCAGACCGACGGCCCCGGCGGGGGCCTCCCCGCCGGATGCTTTCTTCGACGTAGAGCGCGCCCGACGTGATTTCCCTATACTTTCCGAGACGGTCCACGGTCACCAGCTGGTGTGGCTCGACAACGCCGCCACGACACAGAAGCCGCAGGTCGTGATCGACCGGCTGGCCCGGTACTATTCACACGAGAACTCCAACGTGCACAGGGCCGCCCACGAGCTGGCCGCCCGGTCGACCGACGCCTACGAGTCGGCCCGGGACACGGTGGCCCGGTTCCTCGGGGCCTCATCGGCAAAGGAGGTCGTCTTCGTAAGGGGGACGACCGAAGCCATCAATCTCGTGGCGCAGAGTTGGGGGTCCCGCAACCTGGCCGAGGGCGACGAGATCATAATCTCCCACCTCGAGCACCACGCCAACATCGTCCCCTGGCAGCAGATCGCGTCCAGAAAGGGAGCGCACATCAAGGTCATCCCGGTCGATGACGACGGCCAGCTGGTCCTGGAAGAGTTCGCCAAGTTGCTCAGCCCGAAGACCCGCCTGGTAGCCGTGGCCCACGTCTCGAACGTCCTCGGGACGATTGTGCCAGTCTCGGAGGTGGTGAGGATGGCCAGGACGGCCGGTGCCCGGGTCCTCGTCGACGGTGCCCAGAGCGTGGCCCACATGAGGGTCGACTTGCAGGAGATGGGCCCGGATTTTTTTGTCTTCTCGGGGCATAAGATCTTCGGCCCGACTGGCATCGGGGCGCTGTGGGGGAAACCCGAGGTGTTGTCCGAGATGCCGCCCTGGCAGGGGGGCGGGAACATGATCCGGGACGTCACTTTTGAGCGCACCCTCTACCAGGGCCCGCCTCAGCGGTTCGAGGCGGGCACCCCCAACATCGCGGACGCAGTCGGGCTTGGCACCGCCCTCGACTACCTGGAGCAGCTAGGCATCGAGAACGTGCACCGCTACGAGCACGAGCTGCTCCGGTACGCCGTCGAGAGCCTGGGCAACGTCCCGGGGTTGCGCCTTGTCGGCACGGCGCCCGACAAGGCCAGCGTCTTGTCTTTCGTCCTCGAGGGAGCCAGCCCCGAACAGGTGGCCAGTGCCCTTAACCGGCACGGCATCGCGGTCAGGGCGGGGCACCACTGCGCGCAGCCGATCCTCCGGCGCTTTGGGCTGGAGTCCTCGGTGCGGGCCTCGCTGGCGCTCTACAACACCCACGACGAGGTTGACCGGCTGGTGGGGGTTCTGGCCAACTTCGAGCGACAGAGGGTGTGACTGAAGCCGCCCAATATCGTCATCGTCAGGCCAGACCAGATGGCCATGTTGCGCTTGGCTGCGGCACGGGGCCCACAGCCGGGACGGGTCCTGTGTAGCCCGCCGGAGCATGGGAGCGGAAACAGCTTATTCGAGCATTACTATAGTATCCATTGGATCGATGGTAATATCGAGTGCGAAGGCATCAAGGAGGTGGGCAGTGACCGGAACGGTGACGGCTAAGAGACGGCGGAGCGCCCGGGTGGCTCGAAATAGTCTGACTTGACCTAAATGACCGGTTGTCACCTTCACCTCGCTGTCGCGCTTGATGGTGCCGGTTGGCACCCAGCTGCCTGGCGCACTGGTACCGCCAGAGCGGCAGAACTACTGACGGCGCGCTATTGGGTTGACCTGGTCCAGGAAGCCGAGCGGGGACTGGTGGACTTCGTGACGTTCGAAGACGGCCTGGGCCTGCAGTCTGCGGTCCCCTCCGGGGCCGACGGACGGACCGACCTGGTAAAGGGACGGCTCGACTCCGTCCTCGTCGCCGCCCGGGTCGCACCCCTCACTGAGAGCATCGGCCTCGTCCCTACCGTGGTCGCGACCCACACTGAGCCTTTTCATTGCTCCAAGGCGATCGCCACTCTCGATTACGCCAGCACCGGCCGGGCCGGGTTGATCGTGCGGGTCTCGGCGCGGCCGGACGAAGCGCGTCATTTCGGGCGCCGCGAAGTGGCCGAACTCCAGGCCGAGAACAGCCTGCCATTGCTCGAAGAGGCGGCGGACTACATCGAAGTCGTGCGCCGCCTCTGGGACAGCTGGGAGGACGACGCAGAGGTCCGCGATGTCGCCTCGGGTCGGTTCATCGACAGGGCCAAGCTTCACTACATCGACTTCGAGGGCCGCTGGTTCAGCGTGAAAGGCCCCTCGATCACGCCACGGCCGCCGCAGGGCCAGCCAGTCGTCGCCGCACCGGCGTACGGCCCGGCCTCGTACCGGTTGATCGGGCGGGGGATCGATGTGGGCTTCGTGGCCCCGCGAGGTACGGCTGACGCGGCGGCCATCGTCGACGCCGTCCGCACCGAGCAGGAACTAGCCGGCCGGGCCGGGGAAGTACTGCACGTTTTTGGCGAAATCGTGGTCTTCCTGGACAGAAAACCGGTGGACGCGGTTGGCCGGAAGAGCCACCTCGACGACCTCGCCGGCGAGGAGTACGTGAGCGATGCCCGGATTTTCGTCGGCTCGGCACCGCAGCTAGCCGAGCTTCTCGAGGACTGGGGGCGAGCCGGCCTATCGGGTTTTCGCCTTCGTCCCGGGGCGCTGCCCGATGACCTCAACGCCATAACCCGGGCGCTCGTGCCCGAACTGCAACGCCGAGGCCTGTTCCGCCCATCCTACGAAGCCGGGACGCTGCGTGGCTTGCTCGGGTTGCCCCGTCCTGACAACCGTTACGTGGCGGCCTGAGCAAAGTTCAACCTGGATGACCAGACCTCAGAAACAGATCCGCCTGGCGGCGCATTTCCCCGGGGTGAACAACACCACGGTCTGGGGCGATCCCCGGTCGGGGAGCCACATCGAGTTCGCCTCGTTCGTCCACTTCGCCCAAACGGCAGAGCGAGCCAAGTTCGACTTCATGTTCCTGGCTGAGGGTCTGCGCCTGAGAGAGCACGCCGGCCAGATCTACGACCTCGACGTCGTGGGGCGCCCGGACACCTTCACCGTCCTGGCCGCCCTGGCGGCGGTGACCGACCGCCTCGGCTTGGCCGGGACGATCAACTCGACCTTCAACGAGCCGTACGAAGTCGCCCGCCAGTTCGCCACTCTTGACCACCTTTCCGGCGGGCGGGCGGCGTGGAACGTCGTGACTTCCTGGGACGCCTTCACGGGTGAGAACTTCCGGCGCGGTGGCTACTTGAGCGAAGACATGCGCTATGCCCGGGCCCAGCAGTTCTTGAAAACGGCGTGCGAACTGTTCGGCTCGTGGCACGGGGACGAGGTCGTGGCCGACAAGGGGTCGGGAGTTTTTCTGCGCTCCGCTAATGCCGGGGCGTTCGAACACCGCGACGATTTCTTCGATATCTCCGGCCAGTTCAACGTGCCCCGAAGCCCGCAGGGGCGCCCGGTGATCTTCCAGGCCGGCGACTCGGACGAAGGCCGGGAGTTCGCCGCCGCCTCTGCCGATGCCATCTTCAGCCGGTACGGCACTCTGGAGGCGGGACGGGCTTTTTATGCCGACGTGAAGGGCCGCCTGGCACGTTACGGCCGTAGCCCGGGCGACCTCCTCATCCTCCCCGCCGCCACCTTTGTGCTCGGGGGTACTGACGCAGAAGCGGGCGAGCACGCCGTGGAGGTGCGCCGCCAGCAAGTCAGCGGGCAGACCGCCATAAAGTTCCTGGAGCAATTGTGGAACCGGGACCTTTCTGCCTACGACCCGGACGGCCCATTGCCCGAGGTCGACCCTGATGTGAGCGTCCAAGCCATTGCCCAGGGCCGGGCCAGCGTCCGTGCCCACCGCGACCCGATGTCCACGGCCCAAGAGTGGCGGGCGCGGGCCGAGGCGGAACACCTGTCGATCCGCGAACTCGTTATTGCCGTAAGCGCCCGGCAGACATTTATCGGTTCCCCGGCCACCGTCGCCGGTCAGGTCAACGACCTCGTCCAAGCCGACGCCAGCGACGGGTTTATCCTTGTCCCTCACATAACCCCCGGTGGGCTGGACGAGTTCGCGGCCAAAGTCGTGCCCCTCCTGCAAGAACAAGGCGTGTTCAGGGCCGATTACCAGGGCACAACGCTCCGAGAGCACCTGGGGTTGCCGCCAACCGGCCGGGGCGAGCCCGCAGTGAGGGCGGCGTCATGAGCGGCGGCGCACACGTTTTCGGGGGCGTCAAAACCCGTCAGGCCCGGGGGCGGTCCCGACCACAGGCTCAACGGGG
>JASHVH010000555.1 GCA_030039575.1 Acidimicrobiales bacterium
GCACCCCGACGCCGGCGTCCTACCCGGCATGCTCGATGTTTACCAGCGGTACGGCCACAGCGTGGTGGCGCTGAAAGAAGTGCCACCCGAAGACATCTCGTCGTACGGGTGCGCGGCGGTCAAGCCCCTCGAAGGCAACATCGTCAAGGTCGAGGACCTCGTCGAAAAGCCGGCGCAGGAAGAGGCGCCCTCCAACCTGGCCGTCATGGGCCGGTACGTCTTCGGGCCGGAGATCTTCGATGTCCTGGCCGAGACCAAACCGGGGCGTGGGGGCGAGATCCAGCTCACGGACGCCATCAAGTCCTTGGCTGAGCATGAACCGGTGTACGGCTGGACGTTCCGCAATGGTCGTTTCGATGTCGGGAACAAGCTCGACTACCTGGAGGCCACGGTGGAGCTGGCCCTCGAACGCCAGGACATCGGCCCAGCGTTCCGCCGGTTCCTTGTCGAACGCCTGGCCCGGGACGGCGCGTAGCCCCCGTCAAGGCCTAGCCTTCTAATCACTGTGCCTTCGACCACGGGAGCAATTGCGCTGACTGACAGCTTCGGCCGCCAGGTCCATGACCTGCGGATCTCGGTGACCGACCGCTGCAATTTCCGGTGCACCTACTGCATGCCACAAGAGGACGTACGTTGGCTGCCGCGCGCCGAGATCCTCACCTTCGAGGAGATCGAACGGGTAGCCCGCGTCTTCGTCGAACGTTTCGGGATCACTTCGGTCCGTGTGACGGGGGGAGAACCGACCGTGCGCGCCCACCTTCCCGAGCTGGTGGCCCGGCTGGCCCGCCTCCCCGTGGAACTCTCGATGACCACTAACGGAGCCACCCTCGACCACTTGGCTCTCCCCCTGAAGAACGCCGGCCTGCACAGGGTCACCGTTTCGTGTGACTCCCTGCGGCCTGACCGCTTCGCGTCCATAACCGGCCGGGACATGCTGCCCCAGGTTTTGGCCGGGCTCGATGCCGCCCTGAACGCCGGCTTGGCGCCGGTGAAGGTCAACTCGGTCCTGGTGAGGGGGGTGAACGACGACGAGGTCGTCGACCTGGCCGCGTTCGGCCGGGAACGGGGCGTAGAGGTGCGCTTCATCGAGTTCATGCCGTTGGACGGCGACGGGCAGTGGTCGCTCGATCGCGTTGTGCCGGCGCAGGAGATCATCGAACGGGTTGACGCCGTCTTCCCGGTGGCGCCCGTCGTGCCCGAGGCCAGCAACGGGGACAGGGCGAACGGCCACTTGCGGCCGTCACGTGGCCCCGAGCCGGCTGACCGTTACCGGTACCTGGACGGCGGCGGTCACGTCGGCGTCGTCGCCAGCGTGACCAGGCCTTTCTGTTCGAACTGCGACCGGGTGCGGCTGACTGCGGAGGGGTCTCTACGGAGTTGCTTGTTCGCCGTGCGAGAGCGTGACCTGAGGGCGGTCCTCCGCGGCGGCGGGTCCGACGACGACCTGGCCGGCGCCATCGTCGCCGAGGTGGCCACCAAGTGGGCCGGGCATGCCATCGGCAAGGTGAACTTTGTCCGTCCCGCCCGGAGCATGAGCCAGATCGGGGGCTGAACTCCCGTAGCGGGCCCGTTCCGGGCCCCAAATGTGCCCGGGGGCGGTTTGGCCTAGACTCAGTTTGGTGTCCGAACGCGGCCTGACTCATACCGACCCCTTGGGACGTGCGCGCATGGTCGACGTCACGCCCAAGGAAGCTACCCACCGGCGAGCCATGGCGCGCTGCAGGGTCCACATGCAGCCCGAGACGACGTCTAAGGTGGCCAGCAATGCGATCACCAAGGGGGACGTCCTGGCTGTGTCGCGTGTTGCGGGGATACAGGCGGCCAAGCAAGCAGCTCAGCTGATCCCGCTCTGCCATCCTCTTCTGGTAGGCGCCGTCACCATCAATTTCACCATTGGCGACGATTATGTCGAGGTTGAGACCCAGGTCGAGACCGTCGACAGGACGGGCGTCGAAATGGAAGCCCTAACGGCGTGCGCGGTGGCGGCTTTGACAATTTATGACATGTGCAAATCGTTTGATCGCGCAATGGAGATTGGCGAGCTTGCTTTATGGGAGAAGACCGGTGGTAGGACGGGCCATTGGCGGCGAGAGGGAGCGCCGCTCTTGAATTCCGTGCCGACGGAGGTGGGTAGGGCGTTGCCGATCGAAGAGGAAATAGACACCCTGATCGGCGGGGCCAACTCCGGTCTCGAGAGCTAGGTCCTGGCCTAAGGAAAACTGTCGCGCTCGGACCGCAAAAGCCAAGCCTCCGCAAAAAGCGGAGATGGCTTAGAGCGCGCAAGTAGTCCTTTTGGCGGCCCTGGGCAAGCATCCACCATTTTCGCGTTTGCGCGGGCTAACGTCCGTTGAAAGTCAGACGCTAACGGAGGAGTTGCGTCCATGGGCCCAACGCTATTGCTCGCGTGCCTCTGGGGTATTGTCCTCGCCTACTGGCTTTGGTCCAGGCGCCCCCTGGGTGACCCGGTGGGTTCGTTCCGCCATGAGTTACAGGTGCTGGGGAGCGCTACTCCGGCGCGGGTGGCACCGGCCAACCGCCTGGGGGCCAACCCGCAGGTGTTTGTCGGCCCAACCCAGAAAAGGTTTGTGGGCCCGGCACAAATGGTCCGGCGTCCCGCCCCCCTGGCTGTGGCGGCGCGTGACCATACTCGCCAGGAGTTGCACCGCCGGCGTCGTGATGTAATTGCCGTCCTGTGCGTGTCGGCCCTGCTGACCTTGTTCGGGGCGGTGCTAACCGGCTCAGTTTTGGTTGTAATGCTGCAAGTCCTCGTAGACGTCGTACTGGTCGTGTACATCTGCCTGTTGGCCCGCGCCACCGTCGGGCCAAGCAAAGTAAGGCAGGCTGGTTTTCGAGCCAGGGGCAACGGCTTTGTGAAGCCGGCCATGTCGACTGTGCGCCTCGCGGGCGCCGGGTACATACGGGGACATGTGCCGCCGGGCGACGACTGGCAGGAGCCGAGCTACGGCGATTTCGGCAGTTACGCCAGTTTGGCCATTTCGCGGGGCAATTGAGCGGCGCGGGCGCGACCGGTCCCGCGGCGATCGGCCTGCCCGATAGCGCAGCCGAGGCTGTCGTCGACCGGCTGGCGTCGGTGCAATCGGCACGTGAGGTTGCTCTGGCCGCCTGTCGCCGGGCCACCAGGTTTGCCGGCGGTGCGGTGCGCGCCGTCCACACCAGGGAGCCGGCGCGCTGGGAGGAGTTGTTCGGCCAATCCGAACAGTCGTTGCGCGAAGCGCAGGCCGCCCTGGGGCCGTTCCCAGCTGTTTATTACGCCGGCTTCCTTCAAGACGCTGAGAAAGAGTACGGGGAGGCGGCGCTGACCCGTACCCTCGTCGAAGGCGGCCCCTTGCCGACCTGGGACGACCTGTCCATTGGCCTGGCGCCGTGGCTCAACGGTCTGTGCGAGGCGGCGTCGGAGTTGCGCCGTGAGGTGCTCGACCGGCTTCGCGAGGGCAGTTCCGGACGGGCCGAAGCGCTGCTTCGGTCGATGGACAGTGTCTACGAGCTGGTCATGGGGGTTGACTTTCCTGACGCCCTGACCGGCGGCTTGCGCCGGAGCGCCGACGCCTTGCGGGCAGTACTGGAGCGGACCCGCTCGGACCTGACCACTACCGCCCTCCAGTTGCGGCTCCAGGCCTCCCTCGAGAGTGCCGCCGGTCAGTGGGCTTCGTCGCGAACGCCGGCCCCTGAGCCCTGAAGCTCATCCGGCCCGGGGCAGGCGCGGAGTGCCTGCACGAAGCGGGGATAGGTAGAGCACACTGGAGGTATGGCCGTCAGCGCGCTCGAACTGCCTGGACCGGCGACGCCCTCGGGGCCGCCGCTGCTGCAGGTCAAGCGCGTATCGGTGACTTTCGGCCGGCTCCCGGTCCTGAACGATGTCGACTTCCAAGTGTGGCCGGGCCAACTCGTGGCCATGATCGGAGAGAACGGGGCAGGCAAATCGACGCTCGTGCGCTGCATTGCCGGCGACTTAACACCCAACCTGGGCGAGGTCCACATTGGCGGGGCCAAGGTCCGGTCGAACGCCAGCGGGGTCAGCAGAGGCCTGGCCGTCGTCTGGCAGGACGGCGCCTTCTGCGACAACCTCGACGTGGCGGCCAACCTGTTCCTGGGCATGGAGGAAGGCCGCTGGTTCGTGTCGGACCAAAAGGAAAGGGCCTCAACCCGGCGCATCCTTTCCTCCTACGGGATCAAGGTCGGCGACGACCGCTCGATGGGCGCCCTTTCGGGCGGCCAGCGCCAGCTGGTGGCCGTGGCCCGGGCGATGCAAAGCCGGCCCCGTCTGCTCGTCCTCGACGAACCGACTGCGTCCCTCGGCGTCCTGGAGACGAAGCAGGTAGAGGAGCTGATAGCCAAGGTCAAGGCCGAAGGGACGACGATCCTGCTGGTCTCCCACGACGTCGAGCAAGTGTTCAACCTCGCCGACCGGATCCTTGTGCTGCGTCGAGGTCATGTCGTGGCCGACCTGACCCCCTCGGAAAGCCACCCGGACGACGTCATCGCCATCATGTCCGGTCACGAACCGGAAGTGACGGCCAGGCACCAGCTGACCCGGCTGCAAAACCTGGTAGACCAACTGGCCTCTGCCAGGCCGAACTCGAGCCTGCCGCTCGTGATCTCAGCCCTCGGTGCGGCTATCAGGACTGAGCAATTGTGCATCCACTTCCTCGACGACAAGTGGTTGCGTTGTGTGGCGGCGGCGGGTTTCCCTCCGGCGCTGCTCGAGGCGCTGGAGACCGTACCTGTCGGCAGCGGTGGAGGCCCGATGGGAATTGCCGCCGCCACCGGTCACGTCGTCATAGACGAGGACATCGACAAGAGCCCGGGCTGGGCCGGCTGGTCCGCCCTCGGCAAACAGGCAGGGGTTCGCAGTTCCTGGTCGGTGCCCCTCGTGGGATCTACCGGTCTGATCGGGGTGATCACCGGGTGCCAGCCGTTCGTCGGGCGCCCCCACCGTGACCAGATGGACCTGGTCTCGCTTTACGCCGGCTATGCCGCCGGCGCTATAGAGCGGGACCGGCTGTTCGGTGAAGTCACGGCCCGTAACCGGGTGCTCGAGACCATCCGGGAGGTGCTCGAGACCTTGGCCGGTCCGGGGCCCGTTTCCACGGGTCTCCTGCAGGCCCTCCAATCACTCCAAAGCGGGATGAGGGCGGCCGAGGTCGAACTGTGGGCTCAGCCGCCTGACGGCCCGCCCAGGTGCATGGTCTTTGTCGACGCCGACAACAAGGCCCATCCGGAGCCGGCAGACCGGGACGAACGTGACGCGGTTCGGACGATCTCGGGGGCCGTCCAGGGTAATGCCGAGGGCCCGCTCCACTTCGAACCCGATGGGGCCCGGCAAATGATCGCCACTGCCTTTGAGGTCCCGGGCGGGCGGGCTGCCCTCATCGCCCGTTGGGCCGTCCCCACCGCTCCCGAAGACGCGGTGGCCCTCCTGGGTGACGCGGCCAACTCGCTGCGCCTGGCCCTCGAGCGCGAGGAGGCCGAACAAGCTCGCCGGCAGGCTGAGGCGCTGCGCCGGTCGCACCAGCTTCAGCGCGACTTCTTGTCCAGGCTGAGCCACGAGTTGCGCACACCCCTCACTGCCATCCAGGGTTACGCCAGCAGTTTGCTGGCCTCCGACGTGACCTGGGACGACGAATCGCAAGCCAGGTTCTTGAACCGGATAGCCAGCGAGTCGGCCCGCATGGGCAGCCTGGTCGGGGACCTGTTGGATTTCTCGGCCATGGAGTCGGGGCTATTGCGCCTGCAGGCTGACTGGTGCGACCTCGGGCTGGTGCTGGAGGCGGCCGTGTCCTGTCTCCCCCCCGGGGCTGCCGATGCGGTCACCGTCCGTTGCGACGCCGCCATCGGGCCGGTTTGGGCCGACCACGACCGCCTTGAACAGGTCTTTGTCAACCTCCTGGAAAATGCCTTCCGCCACAATCCCCCCGGTGTGCACGTGACGGTCGATGTCGCTCTCGAACCGGCCGGGACCGTTTCCATCCGCGTCTGCGATGACGGCGCCGGTATAACGCCAGAGGTGGCGGCGCACATCTTCGAGCCGCGGGGACAAAGCAACGGGCGTTCGACGGGGGCGGGGCTCGGTTTGTCTATTGCCCGCGGGATCGTCTTGGCTCACGAGGGCGAGATCCGCCTGGAAGACTGCGCCGGCGGGACCTGCTTCCTCGTCCGTTTGCCGGCAGAAGGGCCGAGCGAGAATGTCTGATAGCGGGCGGCGTACCAAAGCGCTCCTGGTCGAGGACGACCCGAACATTGTCGACCTCGTCCGCAGCAACCTGGCTGTAAGAGGGTTCGACACCAGCGTCTCGCTCGACGGAGCCCGTGCTCTTGAGCTGGTCGAGACCGAGTCCCCTGACATCGTGCTACTCGACCTGATGCTCCCGGAGATCGACGGCTTCGAGCTGTGCCGGCAAATGAGGGAACGCTCGGCCGTCGGCATAATCGTCGTGTCTGCCCGGGGCGGCCAGCAGGACAAAGTGACGGCCCTCAACTTCGGGGCCGACGACTACATGACCAAGCCGTTCGGCATCGAAGAGCTTTTGGCCAGGATCACGGCCACGCTCCGGCGTACCCGTCCGGCCGAGCCGGTCGAAGCCTCGCCTTTGCGCATTGAGGTTGGTGACCTGGTGATCGACCTAGATATGCGCCTGGTCACCCGGGGTGGGGAGGTCGTGCACCTGACGCCCACGGAGTTCGCCCTTCTGCGTGAGCTCGCAGTCAACCGGGGCAAGCTGCTGACGCACGCCCAGCTGCTCCGCCGGGTGTGGGGCCCCGGCTACGCCACCGAGACGGAGTACGTGCGCGTCTATGTGAGACGGCTGAGGGCCAAGCTGGAAAATGGCGGAGGCCCCCCGGTCATCATTACGCAACCGAGAGCGGGATACCGGTTCGTCCCCGGCTAAGTGCCCTCGCGCGCACGTTTAGCAGCTGTCCCGTGCAGACCGCAAAATGGCGCCGTGGACGTGACGAGGCTATTTACAGGTCGTTAACGGTTTGTTCACTGAATATTTATGAGCGAGGCATTCTGTTCACGCTCGTGTTCACGAAGTGAGGCGTACCGTCTCTTCGCCGGAGCTAAAGCGACACAACTCCGGTAGCTATGCCGGGCTAAACAGCACTGCACAATGTGGCAACGGCGCCACCGATAGCGTGGGGTCCGGCTGGCGCGCCAATCGCTAATTGCTCCACTTCGTTTGAAGTAGCAAAGGGAGTCAACATGGAAATTTCAAAGAAAGCCAAGTGGATGGCTACAGCGTCGGTAGGCCTGACGCTCGCCGCCATGGCTGGCCAGGCCGGGACGGCGTCAGCTCAGACGGTCTCGGCAACGACGTTCAACCGCAACTTCACCACCATGGCGTACCTGAAGTCGATCACCGCCAAGGGCACCGGTGGCATCGGCGCCATCCTGCCCGACACGGTCTCGTCGACCCGCTATGTCGAGTTCGACGCCCCTTACCTGACCGAGGCCATGAAGGACGCCGGCCTCACCTCGTCTGAGATCTCGGTGGTGAACGCCCACGGCAGTGACGCCACCGAGTACGCCGATGCCCAGGCCGACATCACCAAGGGTGACAAGGTCCTGATCATGGACCCGCTGGACTCCGGCGTGGGGGCCAAGATCGAGTCCTACGCCGCCTCTCACGGGGTCAAGGTCATCGACTATGACCGCCTCACCCTGGGTGGTAGCCGGGCCTACTACGACAGCTTCAACAACACCTACGTGGGCACCCTGCTCGGCAACGGCCTCGTGAGCTGCATCGCCAGCGAGCACGTGAGCAAGCCGGTGGTGCTGGTCATGCACGGGGCGGTCACCGACAACAACGCCACCCTGTTCGCCGACGGCTACGACAAGGTCCTCCAGCCGTACTTCACCTCGGGCAAGTGGACCCTGGTGGGCAA
>JASHVH010000556.1 GCA_030039575.1 Acidimicrobiales bacterium
GTGACCGGTGTCAAGGCAAAGAGAAATGGGGCTCGAGTTCAGTGCCCGTTCGATGTTCGCCTCGGTTTCTATCTCAGTGCCAACCTCGTTATGCAGGCAGGCTTCGAAGCCCCTCCGGTGGCACCTTTCGACGAGCGCGCCCAGCGTCTTTTCGATACGTGCCCACGATTCAGCCGGTGTCTCACCTCTGGCGCGCTCCTCGCGAGCGACAAGTGCAACGGTCGGGCGGGGGAGCATCCCCGTCTCAACCCCGCCGGACACTTCCTGGAACTGGTCGCAGACTTGCTCGAGCTCCGCGAAGCCTCGCGCTCCTGCCTCTTCATTGGACACATCGATTTCGACGTAGCCGCCTGTCAGCAGCAAATTGCGCGACCCGAGGGCTTTCTTCAGATCTTCGCCAAGGCCCAAATAACCCAACGGGCCCAGGTCGATACCGTCGTAGCCGGCCAGCTGGACGGCATCGAGCACGTCGGCGGCCGTCGGCACGTCCTCGTCTATACCTACCGTCACTTCGAAAGCGCCATAGCTGACGGGGGCGTTGCCAATCTTGTTCATAACAACTCCTTTTGTAAAGCCAGGAAGGGCCCGGCTCCCTTACCCGGCAACGGCTCTGGCGAAGGCATTTGTTAGCTCCCGATAGTCACCCACCTCCTCTCCTCCACGGAACGCTCCATGGCGTCACAAACGACTTGCACCCGGAGGCCGTCCTCGAGGCCCGGTGACCAGGGGCCTTCGGGCCAGGCCTGAAGCAGGTCGGCAAAGAAGTTAACGAAACTGGAGCCGTACCCGACACCCTGGCCGATGGCCCACCAGTCGCCCGCGTACGGGTGGGAAGGGTGCTCCGCTCGGACTGTGCGCCGCCCATAGAAGAGGGCGTCGTCATCGACGCGACCTATCTGGAGTTCGTTCAGCCTGGTGTAATCGAAGACAAGCGTTCCGAGCGTCCCGTTCACTTCGACCGTAAAGTCGCAGGGCCGGCGGGCGCACGTGCGTGCTACCTCCATTACCCCTCTGGCACCGTTGGCGAACCTAATGAGAGCGCTTGAAGCATCGTCTATGCCCACCGGGACGGTACCGCGGCCGCCGGGCCCTGACCGCTGGGCGATGAACGTGGCCGACTGGGCTGACACCTCGGCCACGGGGCCGATCATCCACTCCGCCATGTCGACTAGATGGCTGCCGAGGTCCCCTATCGTCGTACCGCCCATCTGCCGGTCGAAACGCCAGTCAAAAGGTATGGTTGGGTCGAGGAACTCGTCAGAAAGCCAGATGCCTCGCCAGAGCAGCACATCACCGACCTCGCCGTTTTGCACGAGTTGCTTCATCAGCGCAACGGCAGGCAGGCGGCGGTAATTGAACCCGATGGCGTTCAAGACACCGTTCTTTTTGACCGCGTCCACCGCGGCCCTTGCCGAGGCAACCGAAACAGAAAGAGGCTTTTCACAAAAAACGGCCTTACCGCTAGACGCCGCCGCCTGCACGATCTCGGCGTGGGCCCCCGGCGGAGTGCAAATATCGACAATATCGATGTCCGGCCGCTCGATTATGGAGCGCCAATCCGTCGTCCAGCTTTCGAACCCATAGGCGACCGAGGCGGCAGCGACGGCGTTCTCGTTCCTGCCCGACATGACAGCCAGCTTGGGGTTCACCGGCAGCCGCCGGATGACCGGCGCAGCGGTGTAACCGTAAGCATGGGCCTTGCCCATGGCCCCGTAGCCGATGACGCCGATCCTGACCTCGTCCTTGGGGCGTGCCATGGTCGTCAGCTTCGCTCGCCGGCTTCGGCCTGGGCACGCTCGGCGACCTCCAGTGCCACGACAGCATCACGTGCCGTCGCCCCGGTGCTCCCGCCGTCGCTCGCCCTCCGGGCGAAGTCCTCCGCCTGCAGACGAAGGGCCTCGTGGAAGACAGCGTCACCGCCCGACGGCGGGAGAAAACAGGAGCTGACCGTCCCTTTGGTCCCGTAGACCTCGACGCGGCAAGTGTCCCCGGCCGGATGCCAGCGCCCCAGGCTGACAACGGCCGTGGCCCCTGCCGTCAGCGTCGCGGCCACGTGCGCGCAGTCAACGTCACCCGACTCGGGGTCGGCAGCAGGAGGTCCCGATGTCACGGCTTTGAGGGTCTCGAAGTCCCGCCCGGTAAGCCAGCGGACCTGGTCGAACTCGTGGACCCCCATGTCCACGAAGATCCCTCCGCTCCCGGCCCTGAACGCCGAAGCAGGCGGGGCCGCGTCCCACTGGGCACAGTGGACCGCGAGCAACTCCCCCAGCTCGCCCGCCATGACCCGCGCCCTCAGCGACCTGAGCTCCGGGACGTACCGTCGCCAGTACGCGACTTGGAAGGGGATCCTGGCGCCCTCGGTGACCGCGACGCACTCTCGTGCTTGGTCGCTGCTGAGACCGCAAGGCTTCTCGCAGAGGACCGGGAGCCCGGCACGGGCCAGCTGCTCCACAAGGGCGCGGTGTTGGCCCGTGGGGACGGAGACCAGCGCGCCGTCCACGGTCTCCTTCTCCAACAGCTCCTCCGCCGAGGAATAGGAGCGGACCCCCTCGGCGGACAGGTCCTCGCGCACTTCCCGCCTAGGGTCGACCGCGGCGGTGATGACAACCGTCGAAGAGGCCCTTAGTGCCTCCAGGTGCGTGCGCCCCATCCGGCCCACACCGACGATGGCAAGCCTGAAACCATTGGCGCGTGAGCTCATCTCAAGTCCTTTGAAGAGAGGTCCGTGGGCTTTGCCACGGCCTTGCCCAGCGTCGCGCTGGCGATGACGTTCTCGCACAGCGCCACGTCGCGTAGGCCGTCAAGCCCCGGCGTGTGCGGCTCCCGCCGGGCAACGATGGCACCGTGGAACTCGAGCAGTTCCAATTTGAACGCCTCCTCGTAAGACGTGACCTCTCGTGCCACAGAGGACTTGGAGGTGCCCTCGACCCCCGTCTCCACGTCGACGAGCGCGGGAGCGCTCCTGAGGAACGGGGACGGGAAAGCGAGCCGGACCCGCTCCCGCGGGTCGTAGAAACACACTTCCATTTCGTAGCGGGCGATACCCGGCAAGTCGACCCACATGACCGAACATTCCACACCGTTGAAATCAAAAATAACGTTGACCGTGGTGTCGCGCACGCTGGCGTACTTGAGCTCTGTTGGCTCGCCCAAGATGCCTCGCAACAGGTTGAACTCGTGGACCATGCTGTCCAGGAGCACCAAGTGGTACGTCTTCAGAGCCAGCCCGCTCACGTCGCCGACTGCCGCCCTGAGACGCCGGTCGCTGTCGGCGCCCCACTCGGCCAGTTGGGCCGGGCTGATGTCGTCACCCCTTACGAGCGGGTAATGAGCTATGTAAGGCTCGAAGGGCGACTCCATCGTCGTGAGGCGGACAAAGCGCAGGTCATTCAGCTGCTGGACCGCCTCGGCCGCACGCCGGTACGCCGGGTTGTAGCGCTTGGGGTAGCCGACCATGAGGGTAACGTCCGCCTGCTCGGCCGCTCTCAGCATTTCGGTCCCCTCGGCGACCGAGAAGCACATCGGTTTCTCGACAAAGACATGCTTTCCCGATCGGGCGGCGGCAACCGCAATGGGCGCGTGGCTGCCAGAGGTCAGCACCAGCACAGCGTCAAGTTGCTGTTCCATCAGGTCGCGCCAGTCGGTAAACGCCTTTGCAATGCCAAACCGGGATGCGCACGTACCCACTGCCTTGGGTGAAGCGTCACAGAGGGCGCGGACCTCGAAGAACTCGTCGAGCTCCCTTAAATAGGGCAGGTGCATGACTTGCCCAATGGTGCCGGCACCGATCACGCCCACAAGCAGCTTGTCCCGGTCCATTTTCTTAACTCCTGTCTTCATTCGGGCTAATTGGCATGTTCCTTGGGGCCTTGGCGGAGTGCCTTGGTGCCGACATAGTTATGCGACACCGGGGGCTGCGGTCAAGGCCGCATGACAACCTGCATCGCCCCGTCCTGCTGGGCAGTTACAAGGGCCTTCTCGGCGTCTTCGAACACGAACTCGTGGCTGACGATCTTCTCGAGCGGCAATCGGTCCTGGTTGGCCTCCATGAGCCGCATCGATGGCAGGTAGGCGGTGGCCCGCTCCCCGCCTATGCCAATAACGGCAACGTTCTTGGTGCAGATGTCTGAATTGGGGTTTATCTTGACTGGGCCTAGGTCGACGAACGCACCGGCCTCCACCACGACACCGCCGGGCCTCACGATGCGCAAGGCTTCCACGAACGACTGGGGGACACCGGTGCAGTCGAGCACCATGTCAGCCCCGTAGCCGCCTGTCAACTCAGTGATCTTGCGTGCACGCTCTTCAACGTCTGTTGCCCCGACGCTGAAGGTCTCGGCCGCCCCGAGCTCGGCCGCCAGCTCGAGACGGGAAGAGAACTGGTCGGTGGCGATGATGAGGCCGGCACCTAGCAGGCGAGCCTTCACTAGGTGGCAGATACCTAGCGGTCCTACGCCGAGCACAACGACCGAGCCGCCGAAGCGGTCCCCTCCCCAGTCCCCCAGCACGCTTAGCCCGCTCTCCACTCCATGAGTCACGGCGACGACCTCGGTCAGCACCGCCAAGCGGTCGGGCAGGTTGTCCGGTACGCGGAAGACCGGAGTGCGTGGCAGGACGTACATGTATTCTGACCAGCCGCCAAAAAGGAAGGGGGGCTCGGTGCAGTTCAGGCTGTTCCCGTAGTCCTCCATGTCGGCGCAGAGGTAGTACGGGGCGTCTGACAGACAAAACCGGCACTTTCCGCACGGCACGTTCGCCCCCGGTACCACACGGTCACCGGGCTTCAGCACGCTTCCCTCGCTGTCCCTTACCTCGCCGCCGGTGGCGACGACGTCGCCCACGTTCTCGTGCCCACAGATGAGCGGGTACTCGATCGCCCTCTCGTGAGGGGTCCCTGCGTACTGCATGTTCTCGCCGCGGAACGTGTGCTTGTCCGTCCCGCATATGCCCGAAAGCCGCATCTTCAGGAGTACTGCGCCCGGGCCCGGCTCCGGGAGAGGAAACCTCTGGACGTCTACCTTGCCGGGGGCGGACACCACGGCCGCACGCACTTGCGTCATCGCAGTACTTCCCCTCCTGCGCCGCACGCCGTCAGGAACGAAGCTGCTTCGGCAATGCCGTCTCGCGGCTCGACGAAGGGATCTTCGCACTCGATCGACAGCGTCGTCGCAGACGTGGTCCCCAATGCGTCGACGAACTCCTGCCACCAGTCACGGCCGTGGCCGCGCCCGGGAATGGAAAAGTTCCACGCCAACGTGGCCGGGTTCTCCGGCCACCGGGCGTCCATGACGCCGTTCAGGCCAAGTTCTTCCCTGTTGAACGACGTGTCTTTCGCGTGCGCATAGCCCACCGCAGGGCCTAGCCGTCTCACGACCGCCAGCGGGTCCATTTGCATCCAGAACATGTGGCTCGGGTCGACGTTGGCTGCAATCGCCGGGCTCAGTGCGGCGACGCGTTCAAACGTGTCCACGTTGTAGACGACCGTACCGGGGTGGAGTTCGAGGCAGATCTTCAACTCGGGGTTCTCGGCCTCGGCGGTTTTGCCTAGTGCGCTCCAGCACTCCTCGATGGAGCCCTCCCACTGGTCCTCCCAGGCACCCTCCAGATAAGGCAACCATCCGCCGGCGGCGAAATGGGGCGCACGGTCGCCGGGCTTGCCAGCAGGGCAACCACCCAGGGCTACGATCCGGGGCACACCCAGTTCGGTGGCGAGGTGGATGGCGTCAACAATATCCTTTCGGTGGCGATGAGCGACCTCCTCGTCGGGGTGGAGGGGGTTGCCCCATGCATTAAGAGCGCTCACCTTCAAATTGAAGGACGCAACCAGGTCAGACCACGAATTCCGGGCGTCCTTGTCTTCGAGAAGAGCGTGCATGTCGCAATGGCCCGTCGGCGCGTACCCACCGACGCCGATCTCCACGGCACGGATCTCGAGGGCCCCATCTCGCACGAACGACAGTGCCTCCTCGAGCGGCTGGTCCGCGAGTGCCTCCAGCACTACACCTATATCCATCACCGACCTCCTTTGGCATAAAGGTTCCACTGGGATCTGTCTGGGTGACGCTTGAGCTGCGCCGAACGCGCCGGCTGCCGTCTCGTAGCTCGGGCCACGGCGCTCGCAGCCCCGGTCCGCCGCGGTTCGGGGAGGTAGGGACGCCTAGGCACCTCGCCCTTCGTGCGGCCCGCCGCACGGTGGGGACGCCGGTAACCCGTCACCGGCTTTGCACCAGTTCCCGGGCGGAGCAGACCAGCAACTAACACCCAACCCAGCCACACAGGACCTACCCACGGACGCCCCCGCTTAGCACGAAGCCGCCCTGGAAGAAGCGCGACATTGCGCCATAAAGGATGAAAATCGGGACCGAGTACATCAGCGAAAACGCCGCGATATCCCCATAACGCACATCCGCCGCTCCCATAAAGCCAAAGATCGTGATCGGCCCGGTCGCTTGGCTCGACGGCGAGATGAGCACGAGCGGCACAATAAACGAGCCCCAAGCGTTCACAAACCCGAAAATAGCCGAGGCGGCCACGCCGGGAAAGGAAAGGGGGAGCACAACCCGCCGCAGGATCTGGTATGTGTTGGCGCGCTCTATGGCAGCCGCCTCTTCGAGATCCACCGGGAGAAGCTCAAAATAGTTCTTCAGCAGCCAAATCTCAAAGGGGAGCGAAGTCACCCCGAGGAACAGAGCGCTAGGCAGGATCGAGAGCCAGCCCAACGAAACGTAGATCTGGTAAACGGGGACAATGATTATCGCGACGGGGATCGCGCTGAGGAAGAGCACTACGAGGAGGAGCGGGCCCTTCCAGGGGACCCGCCGGCGGACCAAGCTGTAGGCGGCCATAACCGCAACCACCGTCGAGACCAAGGAGGCGGTCACTGACAAGAGGAGGCTATTGCCGAGCGATCTAAGCCCGCCGTCGGCAAGCGCCGCGCTGAAGTTCGACAGCGTCCAGTGAGGCAGTTCGATCCCCCAGGTGGCCTTGGCATCGAACGATCCAACGATGATCCACGCCAACGGGATCAGGAAGGCAATGCCAAGTAGGCCGAGAGCCGCGTTGCCGGCCAGCACCGGTCCCAAGTCACGCCGGGCGTCCTTGCGCACCTGGCCCTTTGGTGGCGCGACCGAAGGTGGCGAAGACGCCGCGTCGAGCGCTCCTTGTACGATGTCATCCTGGGTTATGGCAATTGTCATATTCGTACTCTTGATAGTTTCACGTATATAGCCGCCAGCACCGTGGAAATAACCACCAGGACGTTGCCGACCAGAGCTCCATAGGCAAGATCCTGGAAGGAGAACGCCTGCACGTAGGAGTACACGGGCAGGATGTTCGTGGCGTTCAGCGGGCCACCCTGTGTCATAATGTAGATCAGCGCGAAGTTGCCCAGCGACAGCAACACGACGATCAGCACCGTGGTCACCACGACCGGCCAGATGATCGGCAATGAAATCTTTCGGAACGTTTGCCACGCGCTGGCGTTCTCGACTTTTGCCGACTCGAGCACCTCGCCGGGCACGTTGCGCAAGGCAGCCGCGAACACAAGCATCACAAACCCCGTCTGCGACCAGCAGTTAGCCGCCGTCACCACCACCAAGGGCGCGGAGTGGAGGAAGTCGCTGCTGGAGGTGCCGAGGATGGTGGCCAGCGTCCCGCCGGCCGTCGACGCCGCGTACCAGCTGAGACCGGCACTGATGGCCGGCATCATCCAGCACACCACGATGACCCCACCGGCGACGACACGCACGCTCCGCGTAGCTGTCCGCAGGGCAAGAGCGAGGACCATCCCGAGGATGACGGCGCCCACGACAGACCCCCCGACAAACACTGCCGTAATCCACATGGAGTTCCAAAGCACCCCGTCATGGACCAGCGTTTGCAAGTTGGCCGTTCCCGTGAACTGGTAGTGGACCGCGGTCGGGCCTATCAACCGCAGGTTCGTAAAGCCCAAGTAAAAAGCGTACGCCGCTGGGTAAATGAAAAGGCCCAGCAGTAACACGATGGCGGGGGCGAGAAGGACCAGGCTCCCCCATTGGAACCGAGCCCGGTCCTTCCGCCGCCCCGTTGGGACACTCAGACGGGGCTTCCCCAAAACATCGAGGCCGAAGGCCGGTGTTACAGCACTCAACGGAGCGTTTCGACCAAGGAGGACCCGAGCTGCTGCGATACGTAGCTCTTCAAGATCGATATGGCCTTCGACACCGACGTGCTCGGGTACTGCGCAAGTTCGCCGGTAGCTTCGCCCATACCCTGGACCCATACGGAGTAATCGGCGCCAACCGGCGTCAGCGTCGAGTGCGGGGTGATCTGTGCGAACAGGGCGTTATAGTTAGCGAACTGCGTGTAGATGGGCAGCCCCCAGTAGTTCTTGTCCGGAGGTACCCAGCCCGCCCAGTTCACCCCGTCGATGCTGTTCTGAGGATCCTCCAACAGGCTGATGAACTCGAAGGCAAGCTTCGGGTCCGGCGCGTGAGAAGAAACAGCGTAGTCCCACCCGCCCAACGTGCTGGCGATATCAGCACCGCTGCCGTCCCACGTCGGCACGGGAGTGGCGGCCATGACTTTCGCTCCCTGCGGCCAGTACGGCGCGGAGATGGTCTTCGTCCAGTTCCCTTCATAGTAATTGGAACCGATGGCCATAGCAAGTTTGCCGTCGGCGAAGAGGGCGAGCGGCGTAGTCACAGCGCTCGGGCTGAAGACCTCCGTCACGGGTGCCCCCAACCCGGCGGCATAGGCGTCCTTGTAAAACGTCATGGCCTCCTGGATACCCGGGCTGTCCACGACCCACTTCCCGGTCTTGGGATCGAAGATCTGCGGCGTAGACGTTCCCACAATTACGTTGTTTATCCCCTGAAGCAGTCCGTTGGCACCTGACCCTGTGCCGGCGTTCAGCCAGAGCGGGATCACTTTCGGAAGAGCCTTTTTGATTTTATCGGCCGCGGTGATGATGTCCATGACCGTCTTGGGGTGCCAGGGGAGCGCGATGCCAGCCTCCTTG
The DNA here is from genome assembly GCA_030039575.1 of Acidimicrobiales bacterium. Taxonomy (GTDB): domain Bacteria; phylum Actinomycetota; class Acidimicrobiia; order Acidimicrobiales; family Palsa-688; genus Fen-671. The sequence continues at coordinate 8,999 of JASHVH010000556.1, forward strand.
AACATAGTCGTGTTGTAGAGGATGGCACTGTCGTTCTCCCCCTCGTCTACCGCGTAAACTTTTCCGCCGAAAGTACCCTCACTCTGGATGACCGGAGGGAAACTCTTCCACCACGATGTGCTGGAAAGGTACTTGTTGAGCGGCAGCAGGTAGCCTGAGGCCTGCCACAGGCCGATTTGGCCCGTGGGCATCTCCGCGACGTCGGGAGCGGTCGAGGAGGAACGGTAGAGCAGAGAAAGTTTTGTGACGATGTCGTTGTAGCTCCCGGGGACGGCCACCAGGTCAACCTTGACGCCTGGGTGCTGCTTTTCGAACTCGCTGGCGACTCCGTCCCAATATTTCGTGGTCAGTGGGTCGGTGTCAAAGCAGTAATTTGAACAATAGGCGACACTGAGGGTCTCCGACGTATTGCTCGCCCGGTAAGAAGGCGCGGCTGAACTCACGCCAGCTCCAGCGCACACAGTTAAGAGCGTAAGACTGGCAGCTATCGGGGCCGCCAGCAGAGGGCGCATTTTCCGGCCGGGTCTCCTGCCGTGGAGCTCGAAGGAATAGTGGCCTTGCGGGACGTACATATTTTGCCTCCTCGGTTTTTTCCGAAAGTGGGTACCTACCAACTGCTTACAGGTACAGCTACACACTGTGAGTCCTACTGGTTAACCATTCGTCGTGATGGTGCAATATCAGGTATTGCCGTCGCGTTTTGCTGTAGCTCCTGGTTCTTTTGCCCGGCTGCACCAGGCCGCTCGACGATTGCCTTTCCTAACTGAGGGTCGAAGAAATAGAGGTCCGCGGGGTCGAAGGCGAGGTCGATCGGTTCATCGGCGTTGACCCTGCAAGCGCGAGGTAGCCGTGCCTTCATCACGACGTCGCCTATGGTCACAGACGCAAAGCTCTCCGCCCCGAGCCGCTCGATCATGCTGCAGACGCCTTTCAGGTGCGCCTTGCATTCCGGCGAAGCCTCCGCCTCCCAGTGCAGGTCGCTTGGCCGTAGGCCTACCACCGGCGTTTGGGTTCGGCCCTGCAACAGTTGGGCTGCTTGCCAGTCTGTGACCGGCACAGATATGCCCAGTGAGCGGATCGCCGTCGAACCATCACGATCCGAAGTCAGTTCGGCGCTGAAGGTGTTCATCTTTGGCGTCCCTACAAAGGTGGCCACAAAGAGGTCGCCCGGGTTTTCGAAGAGCTCGTCAGGCGTCCCGACCTGTAGCAGTTGACCCCCGTTCATGACAGCCACGCGATCGCCCATAGTCATGGCTTCCACTTGATCGTGCGTGACATAGACGGTGGTCACCGAAAGGAGCTGGTGGAGGCGTACGAGTTCTTCGCGCATTTGGACACGCAGCGCCGCGTCGAGATTGGAAAGCGGCTCGTCCATGAGAAAGAGCCTTGGCTGGCGAATGAGAGCGCGGCCCAAGGCAACCCGCTGGCGTTGCCCACCGGAGAGTTCCGCAGGTTTGCGGTCCAATAGAAGCTCCAGACCCAGTACCGACGCGACCTGATGCACCCGGCTAGGAAGCTCCCGCTTGTCCTCACGACGGACGGTCGGCCCGAACGCGAGGTTCCTCTCGACCGTCATGTTCGGGTAAAGGGCATAGCTCTGAAAGACCATGGCGATATCGCGTTTACCCGGAGGCAGCCGCGTGACATCGTCGTTGTCGATCCAGATCGACCCGTAGCTGGGACGCTCCAGGCCGGCAAGCAACCGAAGCGACGTCGTTTTCCCACACCCAGACGGCCCAACGAAGACGACGAACTCGCCATCGTCTATGTCGAGGTCGAGCCCGGCCACTGCCGGCAAGTCGCCGAACAGCTTCCAAACACCCTCGAAGCGAACAGACGCCATTCTTCTCCCCCAAGCCTTCGGACTAGGCCGTCGCGTCCTCCTGTTCACATTGTGAACGGTGGTTCACAATCCGCTACATGACAATAGGACCAAAGAGGTCACCTGTCGAGTCATAGCCGCGGAAACTCGGGTTTTCTACAGCGCAAGCAGGCTGTCGGGGCCGGGGACGTCGATACGCTGCTGACCGCCTCGAATTGTCGACCGCGTGGACGCTTCAAAGTGGCTCGGCACCGCGCGCACCGCCCCGGGTTCGATATTCGACAACCGACGTGCGACGGGCGAGACAGGTTTTGATCTCCCGGCCCCGAGCAAGACCTTTCCGCTTTGCGCGAGCACGTCCGTGCATTCGGCGATTGGGCTCGTCAAGACGGCTGCTCGCGACCGCCCGATGCCAGACCACGTCAGTGGCGCCACTGGAGGTAACGCGTGCACGACGAAACCCCGAGGCCTTGTCGGCTACATAGAAGACACTGCAATTCCTACTTGATATAACTGATGAGATGCCGATAGGGCGCGTGTTGGACGATTTTTCGTCCAGCTAGCCCGTCTGTTGTCCTCATCGCGCGCGGCTCGTTGCTCGTGGACGCCTCCGAGGACGGTTCCGGCATCGCTCTACGAGGGCTTCGACGCCGTCCAGGATGAGCTCGACCCCGAAGAGGAACTCGTCCGTCTCGCTCGGTTGGGGGTGTCGCTGTGGCGCCCAGGCGATCCCGTGGAGCCGGGGATAGGAAGGCTCGTCCACGAGTTCTCGGAGCAGCGCCCGGAAGTCCCAGGCCGCCTCGCGGCCGCCGGCGCTCTCGGCCTTCTTGGCCGCCCTGGCGGCGTCGTTGGCCATCCTTGCCTCTGACAACGTGTACGAGCTGAGGGCCCCCACCACGCGCAGCTTGTCGTCGTCTTTTAGCGCGGTCCCATCGAGGGCGCTCAGGCCTTTTTCCACGAAAGCGAGGGAGTTTGGTGCGGCAGGTGGGGTGGCGAGGGGCATCTGGGTTATCCAAGGGTGAGCGGCCAGGGACTGGCGTTGGATGAGCGCCCAGTGGCGAAGGCGTTCGCGCCAGGTCCTACCTTCGAGGACGACGGTGCCCGCGCCCTCGGCGCTCGCGTTCCACATCAATTGGAGCAGGTCTTCCTTGTTGTCCACGTAGCGGTAGATGGACATCGTCGTGAAGCCGAGCTCGTGGGCGACCCTCGCCATCGAGACCGCTTCGAGGCCTTCAGCGTCGGCCAGCCGAATGGCCGCCTCGACGATCGCGTCCACCGAGAGCGCCGGCTTCGGGCCCCGCTTCCCAGGGGCCCGGCGCCCCCAGAGGAGGTCCAGGCCGCGCGGCAGTGGGGTGGAGAGGGGGCGCTCGGTGGCTGTTGGTCCTGCTGTTTGCACCACCTCTTGACTATAACTGCGTAGTCCCTATACCATTCTGTGTATGGGATACATAGTTGAAGCCTCCGGGATCAGCAAGGCGTACGGAGGGCGAAAGGTGCTGGATAGAGCCGACCTATTGGTCGAGGAAGGTTCTGTCCTTGCTCTCTTGGGGCCCAACGGTGCCGGGAAGACGACCTTGATCAGAATCCTGGCCACGCTCGTACGGGCCGACTGCGGGCGGGCGGTGGTCGCAGGCCACGACGTAAGCACCGACCCAGTGGCGGTTAGGCGCGCCATAAGCCTCACCGGCCAGCACGTGGCCGTCGACGACAAGCTGACCGGCCGCGAGAACCTCGAGATGATCGCCCGGTTGCTGGGCCTGCCGAGGCATCGGGCAAGGGGGCGGGCGGTCGAGCTGCTCGGCCTTTTCGGCCTGGCCGATGTGGCGGGCCAGCAGGTAGGGCGCTATTCCGGGGGCATGAAACGACGCCTTGACCTCGCTGCCAGCCTGGTGACAAAGCCGAGGTTGCTGTTCCTCGACGAGCCCACGACTGGCCTCGACCCCGCCAGCCGGGTACAGCTGTGGGCCGAGGTCCGCGCCCAGGTGGAAGAAGGCGTTAGCGTCCTGCTCACCACCCAGTACCTAGAAGAGGCCGACCAGTTGGCAGACACGGTCGTGTTGCTGGACCGCGGCCGGGTTGTCGCGAGCGGCCCGACCGCCGACCTGAAGGCCCGAACAGGGAGCATGGTCCTTCGCCTGCAGCTCCCAGACGAGGCATGCCTGACGCTGGCTGCTCAGCAACTGCCGCTGTTGCGCCGTGACGACGGCACGCTCACGGCCGAGGTGGCAAGCGATGGCTCGGGGGAACAGGTCCGGGCGGTGCTGGAGCGGCTCGAGGAGCGTGGCTGCCAAGTGGCCAAGGTGGTCCTCGTGGAGCCGAGCCTGGACCACGTGTTCTTCAGTTTGACCAGCACCGGCCGCGCCGAGGCGCAGACGAGGGGTGTTGCGTGACTGAGACCTTGGGCCTTTCAGCAGCTCCGGTGATGGTGAGCAGGTGCCTGCGCCGGTCGCTGCGGGAGCCGGACGCGTTCTTTACCGCGCTCCTGCTCCCCATAATCTTGCTGTTGCTCTTCGTCTACGTCTTGGGCGGCGACATGAGGACCAACTCTTACGTGGACTACGTGGTGCCCGGCCTCATCGTGCTCTGCGCCGGCTTCGGCGCCAGCACCACGGCCGTTGCGGTTGCCACCGACATGTCCAACGGCATCATCGACCGCTTCCGGTCCCTGCCCATCCGAGCCAGCCTGGTCCTGTTTGGGCAGGTAGTGGCCAGCGTGATGCGCAACCTCATCGCCAGCGCGCTGGTCCTCAGTGTGGCGTTCGGCATAGGGTGGCGGCCCCGCTTCGGCATCGCCGACTGGCTGGGTGCCGCCGCTATGCTCGTCTTTTTCATAGTGGCCCTGTCATGGTTGTCGGCCGGGATCGGGCTGGTGGCCCGTACACCAGAAGCAGCCAGTTCTTTCGCTTTCCTCCTTATGTTCCTCCCCTATGTGAGCACGGCCTTCGTGCCGGCCCGCACGATGCCCTGGGTATTGCGTGGGTTCGCCGCGCACCAACCGTTGACTCCGGTCATCGAGACGATGCGGTGCCTGTGGATGGGCCACAGCTCGACCGGTACCAACCTCGCCCACAACGCCCTTGCTGGGTCCGCCTACTGCGCCGCACTGCTCGTCCTTTCCCTCGCCGGGTCGTCATGGCTCTTCGGCAACCGGACAGGCCGGTGAGGGCGTCGAAACGTTCGACCTGTCGTCGACCAGGAGAGGCTTAACCACCGTATGTGCCCGGCAACACTGCATCAGGGTCAAGCGATGGCGCCAACTTTCTGACGCATTGCAAGAACGCGGTAAGACGTTCGTCGGTTAGCTCACTCCCTGGTTCTAATTCCCGGGCTTGCGAGTGCCCGGTCCCCTCTTGGGAGTCCCGAGCAACAACCGCAGCCAGGGCCTCTCGGCCAACCTGGATGTCGCAGTACTCGCACAGCGC
>JASHVH010000557.1 GCA_030039575.1 Acidimicrobiales bacterium
GTCGCCGGCACTCGCTGGTAGGCGGCGATGTCAGCTCGAAGGCGCTGGCTGCGGATGAGCTCGTCCAAAGCAATGTCGATGACTTCCGAGGTGGAACGGGCCCCCATAAGAGCCTGGGCAGCGGCTGCTTTGGCACGGTCCAACGTAATTGTAGCCTTCTCCTTTGCCATACTTCTGATACTACCTCTTGGTGGTAAGTAGCGGAGGAATGGACATGGCCCGACCTCCGACCGTCGTACCACCTCCTGACCATCTCCACCTTTTTGTCTCTACCTTTGGCGGGTAGCGACGAGACTACGAGGCCGACGTTTGCCAACATTTCGCCGAGAGACTTTGGGTTCCGAACGGGTGCCGAAGAGGCTGTTGCAAATCAACCTCCGGGGCTCGAGTCCCCCGCTCCCGCCCCCCTAAGGGGGGCCGTTAGGCCCGCGAAATTGGCTCGGGTACTCGTGTTTTGGCAGCTCAAGTGCGATAATTGCCTGTGGCCAGGGGTTATATCCCGGTAGACAGGGACCAACAGTTCCAATTGCCGCCGGACATTAGCGACTGGACGCCCCAAAGACCATTTCGTGTAGTGGCTGCTCGACGTGGTGGCCGGGCTGGGCACCAAAGAACCGCACAAGCTGCGCCGGCGAGGGGCCCAGAGCCCCACCGGCTACGACCCCGACATGATGCTGGCCTTATTGCTTTATGCCTACACCCATAAGGTCCGCTCCAGCCCGGGGGTAGAGCGGCTGTGCGAAACCGACGTCGCCTTCAAGGTCATCTGCGCCGGCCACGTCCCCGACCACACCACCGTGGGCCGGTTCCGACAGGCCCACGCTCCTTTGTGCCGCCAATTGTTCGCCCAGTGCTGGAGATCTGTGCGGTGGCGGGCTTGGCCCAAGTGGGGCTGGTGGCCCTGGACGGCATCAAACTGGCGGCCAACGCCTCCGAAGACGCACCGACCGAGCCAATACGTGGAAATGTACCGTTTTCCGCTTCGCCTGCATCTCACGATGTACCTGTCCATGCCCGCGGCCCGCGCCGGGACGAAGATGATCGAGCAGCTGGGGGACCATCCCCGACACGGTCACCGCTGCCTGTAAGCATGGCTGCCCATGGGCATCAGGAACAAAGAGCGCCGGCAGGCCAAGCAGCGCCGCCAGCGTGGCAGGGGCGACAGCCAGCGAACCGGTTGGTCGTACTCGAGGACAGCGGCCCCAACTGAGACAGCCAGGCGAGCCGACGAGAGGTGGTCAGCCGAGTCCATAGATACCCTCCTCGTGGCGGCGGCGCACGCCGAGTGCGATGGTCTAGACGCTCGCCCTGTCATCGCGGAGCTGGCGGGAGCGACCGCTGGCCTGCGCTTTCGTGACATGGTGGCCTCCCGCCTGTCCGCGGCGCTCACCAACGACGCAAGCCTTTGCCTACACAACGGCTGGGAACCTTTAGACCTCGCCAACGTCCTGCGCCGATTGGCAGGCGCGACTGCGGCGTCGCTGGTCGAGGGCGCCCTGCCCGAAGCTGTCCAAAGACAACGCCTTAGTACGGCCAAGGAGCAACGCTGGAAGCGCCAGCTGGAAGACCTCGCCGGCAATCCAAAGGTGGTGCGCGCGGCCACTCCGACCTGGGAGACGGATTTGACCGCCGGTGTCGCCGCCCTCGGCGTCCTCGGCCACCTTCCTGCGCTACCAGATGTCGGCCCGCGCCGGCCCGCCGAGACCGTACGGCCCGGCACGGACCCTGGGATCCTGGCCAAGGTCCGCAGCCTATTGGCCAAGGCCGAGGCGACCGAGTTCGAAGAGGAGGCCGGCACCTTCTTGGCCAAGGCGCAAGAACTGATGGCCCGGCACAATCTCGACCGGGCGGCTGTGGAAGCCGGGAGAAACGACGCCCAAGCTGTCGAAGGCCGCCGGTGCTGGCTCGACGACCCCTATCTCAAACAGAAGGCATACCTGGTGCATGTTGTGGCAAAGGCCAACCGCTGCCGCTCGGTCGCCGATTACGAGCTCGGGATGTCGACGCTGTTCGGGGCAAGCGACGACCTCGACACCGTGGAAATGCTCTTCACCTCGCTCCTGGTCCACGCGACGAGACAGATGACCCTACGGGCAACCCGGCCAGCCAAGCCCAGTCTGAGTTCGAGTGCACGACGGCCCGCTTACCGCCGCTCGTTCTTGTTGGCTTATGCCGATCGTATTGGCGCCCGCTTGTGCGAGGCTTCCCTGGTGGCTACCAAGGCTGCAGTCCAAGATCAGGGAGACCGTCTCCTGCCCGTGCTCGTCAGCCGGGGACGGCTTGTCGACGAAGCCGTTGACAAAGCATTCCCGAAGGTAGTCTCGAGCGAGTTCTCGGTTACGGACTATGAGGGATGGGCAGCCGGGAGGGCCGCGGCCGACTTGGCCGACCTGGCCATGCAGCGGAAACTCGCTGCCGGCGCCGACTGGTAGCCTCGGATTGGCATAGGGCAATGACGAGCTTGACAAGGCGCTCGAGTTGAGGCCCGCTTGGGGGATGTTCGCCGGCCTCTCAGACTACTTGTAGCTAGCGCGCTTCGGCCCACTCCATCTCACGTGCGGCGGAGCCAGGCTGCAAAATTGGGGTGCCAGCCTCCTCGTCGGTCCCGTCGACCAGGTAGTCCTCGGGCGCGGTCAGGTCCGGGCCGCCGGCAGTGTGCGCCAGGCGCAGGACGATGGTGACCACGACCGCCACGGCCAGGTTGAGCACGAAGGCGGTGAGGGCGATGTACCCCGTCTGGCCGATAAAGGGGATCTTGGCGGTCGAGCCGGCAAAGTGGTGAACGGTCGGAGAGGAGACGTTGTACGCCTCGTATGTGCCATAAGCCATGCCCACGAGCCAACCAGCCAGCAAAGCCCGGCGGTGGAACCAGCGAGTGAACAACCCGATCGCAACCGAAGGGAAGGTCTGCAACACCCAGATCCCGCCAAGCAGGTACAGGTTTATCGCGTACTGCGTATTTATCCCCAACAGGAACACCAGAGCACCGAACTTGACCACCAGGGAGACCGTCTTCGAGACGCGCGCTTCCTGGGCCGGCGTCGCCCGGGGCCGGACAAGCTCACGGTAAATATTGCGAGTGAACAGGTTGGCGGCCGAGATGGACATTATCGCCGCTGGGACAAGGGCCGCGATGATCACGGTGGCGTAAGCAACGCCGGCGAACCAGCTGGGGAACATGTCCCGGAACAACAATGGCGCCGCCAGGCGGCTGTCGCTTGTTTTTATACCGGCCGCGATGGCCATGTACCCGAGCAGCGCGACGAAGGCCAGCAGCACAGAGTACAGGGGTAGAGCGATCGTGTTGCGACGGATAGTTTCGCGGGACTTGGTCGCCATTACGCCGGTAACGGCATGGGGGTACATGAACAAGGCCATCGCCGACCCCAATGCCAGCGTCCCATAGGCCCAATACGACTTGGGGCCGGGCAGCATTGCGAACGCGTTGGGAACGTGCGCGGCCTTGGCGGCGGCCT
>JASHVH010000558.1 GCA_030039575.1 Acidimicrobiales bacterium
AAGCAACGCCCTTGCCGAGATCCTGGTCGGTCGGGGGGCGCGGTTCCCCGGTCTTTGGGCGATGGACAAAGAGGCCAACCCGACTGATGACCCAGCGGTGCTATTCACAGATCCGGTTGGTAGCCTCTTGCCCGTCGGCGGCGTCGACCACGGGCACAAAGGGTATGGCCTCGCATTGATGCTGGAGGGCCTGACCCAGGGTCTGAGCGGGCACGGACGGGCGGAGATGCCGACGCGCTGGGGTGCCTCAGTTCTTGTCCAGGTCATTGACCCGGCAGCCTTTGCTGGGAGCGACGAGTTCATGCATGAGACGAGCTGGCTGACGAGCCTGTGCCGTGACGCGGCGCCAAGACCCGGCGTCGACAGGGTTCGGGTACCCGGGGACCACGCCCGCGAGCGGCGCGCGGATGCTGTCGCGGAGGGTTTGCAGCCCGATCCCAGCACGTTGGATGCGCTTCGGCAATGGGCGTCGGTGTTGGGTGTTTGAGGACTTGGCTTTGAGGAGGGGTGCCGCCCGGCCAGCCGGCGCCACCCAAACTTCGGCGCCCGATCAGGCGTCCTCGCCCCCAGCCGGCGACGACTCATGGGACTTTGCCTTTAGAGACCTACGCTCCGCCGAACCAGATCGTTTTCAACTGGGTGTACTGCTGGTATGCAGCCATACCTTTATCGCGTCCACCGAACCCGGACGACTTGTAGCCACCGAAAGGCGTCGTCACGTCGCCCTCGCTGTAGCAGTTGACCGAGATCGTGCCGGCGCGAACGGACCGCGCTAGGCGATGCGCCCGGTGAACGTCTCGGGTGTAGATCGATGCCGCTAGGCCATACTCAGTATCGTTGGCGAGACTGGTGGCCTCGGCCTCGTCGCTGAACGTGGTGACGGCCACGACAGGTCCGAAGATCTCTTCACGGGCCGCGCGCATCGACGGCTCCACGCGGTCGAGAATCGTGGGCTCGAAGTACCATCCCCCCGTCTCCTGAAGGACCCGGTTCCCGCCGCAGGCGATGCGGGCTCCCTCCTCGGTGGCGCCGGCAACATAACCCATCACCTTACGCAGGTGCGCTTCCTCGATGAGCGGGCCGATCCGCACGCTGCGATCGAGCGGACTGCCGACCTTCCAGCGAGGAACTTGGTCGATAAGCGCCTCAAGCAACTCGTCCTTGATCGAAGCGTCGACGAGCACCCGGGAGCCACAGGTGCAGTTCTCCCCCATGTTCCAAAAGCCCGCCTCTGCCAGCTGGCCCGCCACGTACTCGAGATCGGAGGCGGCGTCGGCGAGGACGATTTGCGGGCTCTTCCCGCCGCACTCGAGGACGATCTCTTTCAGGTTGCTGTCGGCGGCGTAGCGCAGGAACTCCCGACCGACCTCCGTCGAGCCCGTGAAACTGACGACATCAACGTCCATGCTCAGCCCGACAGCGCGTCCGGCGCTCTCACCGAACCCGGGAACGACGTTGAGCACCCCGTCGGGAAGCCCAGCTTCGGCGGAGAGGGCAGCGATGCGCAGCGCGCTGAGCGGCGTCAGCTCTGCCGGCTTGACGACCACCGAGTTGCCACTGGCCAGTGCCGGGCCAAGCTTCCACGCCAACGAAGGACCGGGAAAGTTCCATGGCAGCACAGCGCCGACGACGCCGATCGGTTCGCGGACGATCAGAGCGAGGTTCGCTTCAGAAGTCGGAGCGACTGCGCCGAAGACCTTGTCGATGCTCTCTGCGTACCAACGCAGCGTGTTGACCACATCGGGGAGATCGAGGCTCTCCACGTCGCCGATCGGCTTGCCACCGTCGAGCGAGTCGAGCTGGCACAACTCGCCGGCAGATGCTTCGATCAGGTCAGCAAAACGCAACAGGACGCGCTTGCGCTCCGCAGGTGCGGCGCTGCGCCAGTGGCCCCGCTCGAAGCTGCGACGAGCCGCGGCAACGGCGCGCTCGACGTCTGCGGCGTCACAGCTCGCGACAGAGGCGAGGAGTGTGCCGTCGGCGGGGCACCGGGTCTCGAAAGTCGCCCCGGAGAGCGAATCGACGAAGTCGCCGTCGATGAACGCTTGGGTGGGGGACGAGACCGTAGTCATATCTAGTGCCTCCTCGTCTGTCTCGTCGGCTAGTCGGCAGCGAAACGGCCGCTGACCGGCGGCCGTTTCGTCCTTGACAGAGCATTCGTCGTATGCGAACGTAGTTCTGTTCCATCCAACATACAACGAGGGGGCAGTCGTGCGACGGCTTCCGCGCCAACCGCTTCGTGACCTCGTTTTGGACACGCTGCGGGACGCAGTTATCCGAGGCGAATTCGCGCCAGGTGAAAAGGTGCCTGAGGATCGATTCGCGGCAGAGCTTGGCGTAAGCCGGACTCCTGTACGTGAGGCACTGCGGATCCTCGAATACCAGGGATTGGTCGAGACTCGCCCGAAGCAGGGAACTTACATCCTGAAGATGGAGCCGCACGACGTCCTCGACGGGCTGCGGGTTCGGTGCGCGCTTGAGGAATTGGCGATCAAAGAAGCGATTGCGGGAGGCCAAGACTGGCAGAACGTCTGCGATGAGCTGCAGGCGCTAATTGACGGGATGCGAACTGCCTATGAGAGCGGTGACCAGATTGCCATCGCGACGACGGAGTTCGACATCCACTGGCACGCTCAACTCGTCAACAGCGCCGGAAATCGCCATTTGACCCATGCCTGGAACACAGTGGGTGCGCCCCTAATGATTTGGACACCCGAGGCGGCTTTTTATCCCATTCCGGAATCCACCTGGCGTGGCATGGTTACCCGCCACGAAAAGCTGCTCGAGGTGTTCCGCACCGGCGACGCCGACACGGCAATCGAAGCGCTAAGGCAACACATCTTCTCTCGTCCATTAACCGATGGTGCTCAGTCGGCCACGGACCACTCTTAGCAAGAGCACAGCAGACTCTCGAGGCTCCCGCTTTAGGGTCTCGAATGCAACACAAATCCAACCGCCCGTCTAGCTGCCTGCGGCTAGACCGTCGGCAGAAACACCCTGTTGCGCAGGAGGAGAAGGGGCAAGTACTTCCAGAAAAGAGATTCCGCACTTTAGAAATAAGGAGGGATTGTGCCAGACCAGAAGTTGACGAGACGTGAGTTCTTGCACGGGGCAGCCGGTGCCGCCTTCGCGGGCGGAGCAGTCGCGCTCGGGGGGCGCGCCGGGCTTTCGTTCAATCCAAATCGACTGACGCGCTCGGCCTCGACGACCAAAGCACTTAACTACGCGATGAGTTCCGACATCGAGACGTCCGACATTGCGGACCCCACCCTCTCCAACAGCGAGCATGATGGCCGGCTGATGGCCCTCTGCTACGAGCAGCTCACTCAGTACAGCGACTCACTGTCGGCCGTCCCATGGTTGGCCGAATCCTGGTCGTCGAACGCCACCGGCACCGAATGGACCTTCCAACTGCGCAAGGGAGTGAAGTTCCAGGGAGGTACCACCTTCACGGCAAATGACGTCGTTTATACTTTCCAGCGCATCCTCGACCCGACAGTCGCCTCGGCCGCCGCTGCTCTTATCGGCGTGAGTCTCGACCCCGACGGCGTCAGCGCGGTGAACGACTACACCGTGCGTTTCAAACTGAAGAGCGCGGACGGTGACTGGCCGCTCTCGATCATCACCAAACAGAGCTACATCGTGCCTGTGGGGGCGACTTCGGCCGATATGCGCACCAACGCGGTGGGCACCGGAGCGTTCCTCTTGAAAGAGTTCATCCCTGGCTCCAACCCGACGGTCTTCGCGAAAAATCCAAACTACTGGCAGCCGGGTCTCCCGAAGTCCGACATCGTCAACCTCATCTCGGTCGTCAACGACGAGTCGAGGCTTGCAGGTCTACAACGGGGTCAGCTCAACATCATCGAGGACCCGCTCTTCACTTCTTTGAAGAGCCTGCCCAGCGAGGGCCTTAAGGTGGTTGCAGCGCACAAGGGCACGATGGAGCTCATCTGCCTCCATGTCAAGACCCCACCATTCGACGACGTGCGCGTGCTTACTGCCATGAAGTACGCCCTCGACCGGCCGCAGATGCTCGAACTCCTGCTGCTCGGGAACGGGATCACCATCGATGACATCCCCACCTACCCGAGCGAGCAGTACGGGCCGACCCAAGCGCCTCGGGCGCACAATGTGGCGATGGCGAAACAGCTCCTTTCGGAGGCCGGTTACCCCAAGGGGATCACCCTCGATTGCCACACCTCGAACGCCGAGGCTCGCCTAGTCAACTTCTGCACCGCTTACAAGGGCATGGCCGCCGAAGCCGGCATCGACGTAAACGTGATCATCGACCCGCCCACCACTTACTACAGCAATGTCTGGAACAAAGTCTCGATGTTCGCCGATTCCTGGATCGCGAGACCTGTCCCCGGCATGTTGTCGCTGCTGTTCCTTCCCGGCTCGTCCAACAACGAGACCCAGTGGGACAACCCGCAGTGGACCGAGACCTTCGTCAAGGCGACTGGGTCGGTCAACCCGGTAGAGCGCCAAACGCTGTTCCGTCAGTGCCAAACCCAGATTATCAACGAAGGTGGGAACCTCGTACCGTACATGGGGTTCGCCACCACAGCGACCAGCGGCAACGTCATCGGCTGGCGTCCCTCCGGTGACATCCTAGAAGGCTCGAACTTAGTGTACTCAACGTTCAGCTGAGGTCGTGCGGTACGTCTGGCGGCTGGTCGGTTCGAGGCTCGCCCTCGGGGTGCTGACAATACTGTTCGCCTCGTTCGCGATCTTCTGGCTCGTCGAACTGCTACCCGGCAACGCCGCCACGGCCATCCTCGGCCGGGGTGCGACTGCGCATCAGATCGCCACCTTGAGCGCGCAGCTGCACCTCGGCGAGTCGCCGGTACATCGCTACCTGACTTGGCTGATCGCCTTCTTGCAGGGTAACTGGGGCGTCTCGATCGCCGCCCAGAGACCCGTCAGGCAGTACGTGCTACCGGCCTTGCGGCACTCCCTGCTGCTGGCCGGAACGGCCCTGGTGATCTACGTGCCGTTGTCGCTCGGGCTCGGGATGCTGATGGCCGTCTTGCGCCAGAGGCGATCGATCCGCTTCTTGTCGGCCTTCGTGGTGCTGACGAGCGCGATCCCGGAGTTCGTCTTCGGCATCTTCTTCCTCATCGTCTTCACCGTAGAGCTGCCCTGGTTCCCGCCGCTGGCGAACCTCCAGAGCGGGATGTCCTTCGGCCAGTACGTGCACACCCTCGCCCTCCCGGCACTGACCTTGGCCATTGTGATGAGCTCTTACGCTGCACGGATGATGCAGGCCAACCTCGTGGCGGTGCTCGACTCGGAGTACGTGCGGATGGCTGTGTTGAAAGGGTTGCCGCGCTGGCGAGTGGTGTTACGCCACGCTGTGCCCAACGCCCTCGGGCCGGCGATGAGAGTGACGGTGCTGAACATCGCCTGGGTCGTGGGTAGCATCGTCCTCGTCGAGAATATCTTCAACTACCCGGGCATCGGGACCTTGATGGTGCAGTCGATCAGCTTGCACGACTTTCCCGTCGTCGAGGCGATCACCTTGATCATGGCCGTGACCTACATCTTGGCCAATCTCGCTGCCGACGTCCTAGCGGCGGTGTTCGATCCTCGCCTCAGGAAGTGACAGGGTGGCGAGCCTGGTCATCGCGGCGCCGCTAGGTGGGTTGCACCGTGGCTGGGCGCGGGTCCGATCGACGTCCGGCCAGGTTCGCTTCGGGGCAGGGATCCTGGCGATCTATGCCTTGCTGGCCGTCATCGGGCCCTGGGTGACGCCATACAACCCGACGACCCAGCTCGTCGCTAATCCCTACGAGGGGCCCTCGTGGTCGCATCCGTTCGGCACGGACAACTTCGGGCGCGACGTCTTTAGCCGGGTGCTCGCCGGAGAGCGCTTGATGGTTGTCGAGTGCGTGTTGGCAGCTGCGATCGCGACCGTGGCAGGTCTGTTGCTCGGCATTGTCGCCGCCTACGTCGGGCGAACGTTCGACACGCTGCTGATGCGCTGTGTCGAACTCATTTTGAGCTTCCCTTCACTCATCCTGTCGATGCTCATCTTGGCCGCGATCGGAGACAATTCGCTCGTCGTCATACTCGTCGTGGCGGGATTGTTCGTTGCGCCAATCACCCTCGTTATCCGCGGCGCCGCGCAGGCCGTTGTGAACGAAGATTATGTTACGGCGGCGCGCTTGCGCGGCGAAAACCGTTTCTCGATTGCCGTGCGCGAGATCCTTCCCAACGTGTTGCCGACGGTCTACGTCGAGTTCTCGCTGCACGCAGGCTTCGCGGCCATCCTCATTAGCGGCCTCAGCTTTCTTGGGTTCGGTCCGGCGCCACCGAGCCCGAACTGGGGCCTCATGATCCAAGAGGGAAGCGCGTTCGTTTCTGCCGCGCCTTGGTCCGTGCTCGGCCCAGCGCTCGGTCTGGCGGGATTGGTCGTCGGTCTGAGCATCTTCACAGAGGGGATCGGCAAGCAGGTCGGTGAGGGAACGCTCTTCGAGGCACGAATTTGACTGACTCCTCATGCCCTTCTGCGATTATGGAGATCGACGGGCTCTGCGTCGCTGCCTGGCAGGGCAAGCAGTGGGTCAGCATCCTCCGCGGCGTGAGCCTGTCGATCGCGCCCGGCGAGATCGTCGGCCTCGTCGGCGAGTCGGGAAGCGGGAAGTCGACGACCGCCTACGCCTCGCTTGGCTACGTGCGCGCTGGGACTCGGATCACCGCGGGC
>JASHVH010000559.1 GCA_030039575.1 Acidimicrobiales bacterium
CGGCCTGATCCCTATGGCACCGAGGAACAACTGGCACGGCATCTCCCTCCCGTCCTTGAGCACGGCTCGGCGTAGTTCGCCGTTCGAACGCAGCGCGGCGGTCTCGGCCCCGTACAAGACGTCCATGCCGATGCCCTCGAAGTACCGGTGGACCAACTCGCTGCACCGTGCGTCGATCTGCCGGGACAGCAGGCGGGATCCCCGTTCCAGCACCGTGACGTGGAGCCCGAGCTCGTACAGCGAGTGGGCGGCCTCCAGGCCGAGGAGCCCACCGCCGGCCACTACCGCCTGGCGGCTACCTTTCTGCTGGACGTAGGCGCGAATGGAAATGGCATCCCCCGCCTCCCTCATGACAAAACTGCCGGGGCACCCGAAACCTTCGATCGGCGGGACCGTGCTGCTGCTCCCCATGGCCAGGACCAGCCGGTCGTAGGAAAGCACCTCGCCCGTGCCCAGGGACACCTGTTTGGCCGCGGTGTCGATGCCAGTGGCTACGGTATTGAGCCATGCCGTGATGCTGTGCTCGTCGTACCACTGCTCGGCCAGCAAGAAAAGGCCCTGCATGGCCGACCGGCCGTAAACGAGACGGGAGATGCCCATCCGGTTGTAGAGGACGTGCGACTCGGCCCCGACCAAGTGGATCTCGCAATCGGGGTGGCCCCTCCGGATGAAATCAGCGGCCGTAACCCCCGCGATGCCATTGCCGATGACGACGACGCTGGCGATGGAACGGTCGAACTGCCTGGGTTTTTCCTGGCCTGGTTGTCCGGGCTCGGGCTTGAGCGCCATCTCGACTGGGCCTGACTTGAGGCGGGCGCAGCAAGCCATCCGGGTGTTAGCTGCCAAACCGAGCCGGCGCAACGTGTTCATTTCCTCCTCTTCGGGAGGTGACAAGCAGCCGGCCCCGTCCAGGACGGCGACCGGATCCGCCCCGCACACCCCCATCCGGCAGCCGGCTTCGATGGCCTGACCGTTACGCTCGGCCACCTCGAGCAACGAGAGGCCCAGTTCGGCCCCCACCACTTTGCCCTCGGGCTGGAACTTCACCTCGACTTCGCCGTCAGCCGGATCCTTTTCCTTTTGCTTCGCGCCTGTTCCCTTATCCGACTGCAGGGCCCTGGAACCCTTCACGCTCAGCTGGATGAGCTGGGGGGCGGGGGCCGACTCCTGGTCGAACTGCAGCTCTACGACACGCGTCCGGGCCAACCAGAACAACGCCAGCCCCCAAACGACGAACCTTATCGGCCAGCGCACCCACGGGATGCCAATCCCGGTGACAGTTCTCCAGGAGTCGGCCAAAGTGACGCCGGCGTACCAGTAAAAGATGCTGATGGCCACCGATGCGTAGAGGGCCGTCAACATGGAGACGCTAAGGGGCAACAACGCGTCAAGGGCGAAGAAGGAGCCGATGCTGCCCACGAAATAAAGGGCTAATCGCTCGTATATCTGCAGCGTCGTCAGGTCTGTGCTGGCTACCAGGGTAAAAAAGCCCAGGACAAACCCGGGCAACGCAGCGGCGAACAACTTCCGGGGCGAGCTCCATCGCGGGTCCGGGTCGTGCAAGTCGGCCTGGTATGCGACCCGGGGCTTGAAGTCGTAACAGTTCTTCGTGCAGGCCACGCACGGCTGGCAGTGGCTGTTCGGGACGGTTACGAAAGGTGTCTGGCCGTAAACCCGCTGCAAGGGTAGCAATGGGCAAATGCTGCTGCACCACCCACTTTTGCCTTTGAAGTACAGGCCGGCCGCAAATGCATTGAGGATGGTCAGCGAGAGCAAGATGCCAGTGGCCCTGGCCCCTACGTTGAACACGGCCAGGCGGGCACTGGTAATGCCAAAAAACAAGACAATGGCGACGATGTACCCGTAGCTGCGCAGCCATTGGGGCGGCGTGAAGCCACGGGTAAAACCGAGGACGCGCGGCGCCTGGTTGGAGGCGGCCAGCGGGCAGACGTTGCGCCACAGCCCGGGGGCGACGAAAAAGGTGATCGGGAGCAACGGGACCACGACCTTGAAGAACCAGAACAAACCACCGGCCGGGCGCACGAAAAGGCCGGCACATAGGGCGATATAGGCACCGACGCTCACCACCCGCACCGCGTGCCAAACCGGTACCGGGATGCGCCGGCGCATCTCCATGTAGTTGGGGAACAGGGGTTGACCGCGTTTGGGGGTGAGCCCGAGCGCCCGGTCAAGTAATTGCTGCCCTCGGGAGGGCGCCACCGGCACCGGGGCCGGCGGCGGTGGTTTGGGGACGGGGAGCTGCTCGACGGGAGGCGCCGTAACGGTGGCCCGAGCCGGCATGACCGGCCCAGGGGTCACCGGCCGGCTCACCACAACGATGTCTGTGCTCCCGAGACGGACGATGTCGCCGGCCTGAAGGCTGGCCCGGCCGGATAGCGGGTTCCCGTTGACCAGGGTGCCGTTGCGGCTGCCGAGGTCAACGACCGAGAGTGAGGTGGGGTTGGGTACCAGTTTCAAATGCCGGCGCGAAACGCCGGGGTCGGACAGGATTTCGCCGTCGCAGTCACGGCCGACCTCGATGGCGTGGTCGAGGACCACCCGGCGGACGGCTTCTCCCGGCTGTCTGATCTCGATGACGGGCTGTTCGGCCATTGTTTACGACGCCTCCGCGCGGATTGGCCCGGTGCGCAGCGACCGGGCGTGGCTTTGACAGGTCCGATCCGCCGACGTGCAAACCCCCAGTCGAGCCAGGGGGGATATTCATCTCCGGTCGCACGGTCGCGGCCCTAACCGACGCTCTGGGCCCGGCGCAGCCGCTGGGCCAGGATGCGACCGAGGTCGAACAGGATCTGGAGGCCCAGGCGCGGGTCCTCCTCCGCCAAGGCATCGAAATCGTCGAGGCGCAGTTCGGCCACCTCCACCGGAGAGGTGGCCCGAACGAGGGCCGAGCGCTGCCCACTATCGAAAAACGACATCTCGCCGAGCACACTGCCGGCGCCGACCTTGATCGTTCGTCGTGGCCTACCTAAAGCGCGTTTCGGCCCCTGAGGCAGGACCTCGAGCGTGCCATCTACGACCAGGTACAAGGACCGCGACGTCGCACCGGCAGATATCACCGCCTCGCCGCTGTCGAAGCGCAGCCGGCGGCAGTGCTCGAGGAGGACAGCCCAGTCGCTGTCCGAAGCTTCGGGCAGGAACACTTCGGGGGCTTCTTCGATGGTCGCGCCCGCCTCGGTCCCGGGGTAGTCGAAGAACGTCATCTTTGGCCCCCTACCGGTCGCACGTCGAAGATAGTAGCCGTCCGCCCGTCAGCTCCCCTTTGTACCAGCGAGCCCTTTTAGCCGGGCCGGGCGCCCAAACGCGCAAAAGGTTATGGTCTCGGGACCTACTTCCGGAACGAGATCACGCTTTTTATGCCGGTCGTCCTCCCGAATATCAGGTCGTGAGCCTGCTCGAGCGGGTAACGGCCGGCGATGAGCGCGGCCGTGGACTGCGGCCAGCGGTCAGCGAAGTTCTCCAGGTCCCTGAGGGCGGCGGCGAAAGCGTCCGCCCCGGCGTTCACCGTGCCGAGCACCACCTGGTTCTTCAGGACCATGTCGCGCATCAGGCGGGCCGGATCTGATTGGGTAAAGGCCTGCAGACCGGGGACACCGGTGAGGATGAAGATCCCGTTCTGGCCCAGCACCCTCACGGCCTCCAGGGCGAAGTGGGACTGCCCCACTGCTTCGTAAATCAGGTCGATGTTCCCCATGTCTTTGGCCAGATCGGGGAACGTCGTCTCCTGGGAAGACACGTAAGTCGCGCCTATGTCGGTCACCAGGTCGGTGCGGGGGCTGGGAGGGAGTTCTCTCGAGTACACGTAGGTACGGAAGCCGGCCATCACGAGTGCCATCGCCCCCAGGAGGCCCACGGGGCCGGCGCCGAGGACCAAGGCCGAGAGACCTCGGCCCCGCTCGGCCGCCGGCGTGCCGGGGCTGAGCCACGGCGGGCGGTGCTGCATTAGCCAGAACACCTGCATCAGAGCCTTTTCGGCGATCGTCAGCGGTTCGGTTAATACCGCTACTTCATCGAGGGCGGCGGGCACGGGGACCATGTAGCGCTCGCGGTCGACGACGTACTCCGCCATGTAGCCATGCTCTTCTTTGATGCCCCGCTCCGTGAAATTCCCGGTGTAACAGTAATCCTGGTGCCCAGCCCTGCACGCCAGGCACCTCGGGCCCGGGCAGGGACGGCGCACGGTAGGGACGACTAAGTCTCCCTCGCTGAGGTGCTCGACCGCTGGGCCGGTTTCGACCACTCGTGCCACTGCTTCGTGGCCGATTATGAGACGGTCCTCCCCCGCTGGTGGGGTGCCGTACTCGAAGGAACAGATCTCCTTGTCTGTACCGCAGATGCCTACGTCCAGCATTCGGAGCAGAACGTCGTCCGGCGCAACGAGGGGCGGCGGCTCGCGCTGTATCACCCTGACCTCGCGAGGCCCGGGGAACACCGCTAGTGCCTTCATTTCAAGGTTTACCCTTTGTTCATCTTGCGGATTGTCCCGCGCCGTTGCTCAGTCTCTCACCCCGAGGAAGACGGCGCCATCGGGAGGTAACCACGGGCGCCGTGACGGGGTCATTCGTCTGCGGTCCCCGGTGAGGGGAGCCGGACAGCCCCGGAGAGGGGACCGGTGGTCCCAAATGTGACCAAGGGCATCTCGGTCAGGCCTGACAATGTCACCATGTTGGGTGGGAAAAAGAGAGACAGCGCCCAGTCGCTCATGACCCCCAACCGCCGAGCCGCCCCCGGGACCTGCATAAGGTGGACACTGCGAGCCGCCAACCAACCGGGGAGCCCACGTAGGCGGACTCCCCGGATGTCGGCGATCCCTTCCCTCCGGCCCAGAGTGGCCACCTGCCCCAGTGACCTGAAACTG
>JASHVH010000560.1 GCA_030039575.1 Acidimicrobiales bacterium
GATCCTGAAGGTCTTCGAGATCACGGGCCTGACCAAGGTTTTTGCGATCCACAGTTCGGTCGACGAAGCTGTCGCCTAGTAGGCCCCCGGGAAAGGACCTGGCGATGCAAGGCGCGCTGGTATTGGAGCTGGACGTCCCGTCCAGTCCCGAGTACATCGCGATTGTCCGTCTTGTGGTCGCCTCGGTCGCCTCTTCCCGGCGCGCCCTGGCCGACGAACGCATAGACGACCTCAAGCTGGCGGTCTCCGAGGCGTGCACCAACGCCATCGAAGCCAACCGGTCAGTCAGCCCCTCGTCTCCCGTGCACGTGGAGGTGTGGGAAGCGCCCGACCGCCTCGAGGTCAACATCGAGGACTCGGGGCCCGGGTTCGACCCTGACGCACTCGAGTTCCCGCCGCCCATCACCGACCCCGAGCGGCTCAACTTCGAGCGCGGCCTCGGGATACCACTGATCAAGACGCTGGTCGACAATGCCGCTTTTATAAGGAAGGAAAAGGGCACGTCGGTGCGGGTAACGGTGTTCGGCGGGCCCGCCGACGGCGACGACACAGGGGCGATCTTCATGGACGTGTCCAAGATGTCCAGCCTGCTGCCCCCCACCGATCGCGGGCGTTGAACCACTCAGCAAGCTAAGGCCGGGGCTATTGGGTGGCCCCGTCAGCCGAGCGTCAATGGAGCCGGTCCAGCCTCTCTAACTGCGCAAACAGGCCGATGACCGGTTGCCTTGACCGGTCCCCGTCCTCCCACCCCGCCCGACCGTCCCGAACAAATTACGCCCAGGCAGTTGACTTTCGAGAACCAAAAATCTAACTTTGACCGGTACGAAACATGGACAACGAGCTCACTAAGTCACAACGGGCTGCTCTGAAGGAGATTTGGCGCCAGACTGCTGAGCCTGGTGACGGGGCCCGCAGTGGTGACCTTGCCGGCGTGCTCGGGGTATCGCCGGCTACTGCGACGGCCATGGTCAAGCGCTTGGCCGACCGCGGCCTCGTGAGCCATGCCCCTTACAGAGGTGTCACCCTCACGGATTCGGGCCGGAAGACGGCCGTCGCGGTGCTCCGCCGGCACCGTATCGTCGAACGTTTCCTCGCCGATTTCCTGGGCTACAGCTGGGCGGAAGCGGACAGGTTGGCCCCTCAGTTCGAGCACGACCTACCCCAGGAGGTCGAGGACCGGCTCTTCGAGGCTCTGGGCCGCCCCACTACCTGCCCGCACGGCTTTCCCATCCCGGGCCTCGGCACGGACGGGATCCCGGAACTGGCCCAGCTTTACGACCTGGAGCCGGGTGAGAAGGCGGTCGTGGCGTTGTCCAGCTCGGTGAGCCAGGCCATGGTGTCGTTCCTTGGTGAGATGGGGCTCGTCCCCGGCGCCGAGGTCGAGGTCGTCGACAAGCAGCCATTTGGCGGTCCACTGGTATTGCAGGTGGCGGGGGCCGAGCGCACTTTGGGCGAGAGAGCCGGGCGCCAAGTCCGTGTCCGTATGCTGGCACCCGCCCCGGACAACTCTGCCCCGAACAACCATGGCGATGCTGGCGCAGCGTCTTATGCCCGCCCGGTCCGCCCGGGGGGCACCATAAAGGAGAAAGTCTGATGCCTCACTATCTCGCTGCCGGTACGGGCGGCTACCAGGTCTTCCACCTTCGGGGAGAAGACTGGTGGTGGCTGGTCTTTGCCGTTGCCTGCGCGCTCGTCGCTATCGGGGCGGGGTTCATTTTCCGGCGGCAGGTGCTGGCCGCCGACCCGGGGACGCCGACGATGATCGACATCGCCAAGGCCATCCAGGAGGGCGCCGCTGCCTACCTCAGACGCCAGTTCAGGACCATCGCCATCGTCACCGTGCCCCTCGCCATCCTGGTGTTCGTTACCGCCACCAAGGTGGTCAACCCGCTCACGGGCCATACGGTGCTCAGCTTCGGGTTGTCCGGCCTGTACCGGATGCTCGCCTTCCTCGTCGGCGCCGCTCTATCCGGGCTGGCCGGGCTGATCGGCATGACCACGGCCGTGCGGGCCAACGTCCGTACGGCTGCCGCCGCCCGTACAGGGTCACTGCCGGCGGCGTTACGGGTGGCCATCCGGGCCGGTGGCACCACTGGCGCCTTCGTGGTGGGGCTCGGCCTGCTCGGGGTAACTGTGATCGTGATGGTGGCGCAGAACAGCGCCACGGCCATCCTGGTCGGTTTCGCTTTCGGGTGCTCACTCCTATCGCTTTTCATGCGTGTAGGCGGAGGGGTGTACACCAAGGCCGCAGACGTGGGTGCCGACCTGGTGGGCAAGGTGGAGGCTGGTATCCCGGAGGACGACCCCCGCAACCCGGCCACAATTGCCGACAATGTGGGCGACAACGTGGGTGACTGCGCCGGCATGGGAGCGGACCTGTTCGAGTCGTACGCCGTGATCCTGGTGGCCGCCCTGATCCTGGGCACCGGCGCCTTCGTCACGATCGGGCGCAACCCTGCTCTCGGCATTACGTTCCCGATCGCCGTCATGGGCATCGGTGTGCTGGCGTCGATCCTCGGCATCCTCGCTGTGCGGGCCACGCCTCGGGACCGTTCCGCGATGGCCCCGATCAACCGGGGGTTTATCCTGGCCTCTGCCCTTACCTTGGTGGGCAGCTTCTTTGTGGCACAGTTCTACGTCCACAACCTGGACGTCTGGTGGGCGGTGGTGGTCGGCGTGGTCCTGGGCCAGGGGGTCAGCCGGGTCACGGAGTACTACACCTCCACCGAGACCTCCCCGGTGCGAGAGATCGCGGATTCCGCCCGTACCGGCCCGGCCACCACGATCCTGGCGGGGATCGCCACCGGGCTGGAGTCGTCGGTCACCGCTCTTATAGTCCTTGTCATCGCCATCGCCGTTGACATCGGCATCGGCGGTGGGAACATCCAGTTCACCCTCTACCTGGTCGCCCTCAGCGGCATCGGGCTCCTTTCGACCACCGGGACCGTCGTGACCGAAGACACTTACGGGCCGGTGTCGGACAACGCCGCCGGCATCGCCGAAATGAGCGGGGAGTTCTCAGGCGAGCCCGAACGGATCATGACCCATCTCGACGCCGTCGGCAACACCACCAAAGCGGTGACCAAGGGTTTCGCCATCGGCTCGGCCGTGCTGGCGGCCCTGGCCCTGTTCGCCAGCTTTATCCAGACCATAGGTCAGCAGCTCAGCCTCCACGTCGTAGGCAACGCCTTGTACCAGGGGGTGGCGACCGCCATCAACGTGGCCAACCCGAAGGTCTTCGTCGGGATGTTGGTGGGCGGCTCGATCGCCTTCCTCTTTTCCTCGGCGGCCATCCGGGCCGTCGGTCGTACGGCCGGCACCATTGTCCAGGAGGTGCGCCGCCAGTTCCGGGACCACCCGGGCATCATGAACCGGACCGAGCGCCCCGAGTACGGCCGGGTCATCGACATCTGTACCCAGGGCGCGCTCCGTGAGCTGGTCACCCCCGCATTGCTAGCCGTGCTGGCCCCGGTAGTGATCGGTTTCGGCATCAATTACCTGGCCCTGGGTGGCTTCCTGGCCGCCGCCATCGTGACCAGCCAATTGTTGGCTGCGTTCATGAACAACGCCGGAGGCGCCTGGGACAACGCCAAGAAGTACATAGAGGAAGGGAACCTCGGCGGCAAGGGTTCGGACGCCCACAAAGCGGCCGTGGTGGGCGACACGGTGGGCGACCCGTTCAAGGACACAGCCGGGCCGGCGTTCAACCCGTTGATCAAATGCATGAACCTGGTCAGCCTGCTGATCCTGCCCACCGTCATCACCCTGCGCAACAACGACGCGGCTCGTTACTCCATCGCCGCTGTGGCTCTGGTCATCATCCTCGCCGGTGTCGCCTACTCCAAACGCCAGGTGACCAGCCTGGCCGGCCCGGTCGGCGAGCCGGCCACGCCGGCACCGGGCCCGGCCGCTGATGGGGGCCCCGTTTCGCGGCCGCCCGAAGTGCCGGCCGGTTCCTCCGCTCCTACGGCAACGGCCCCGACGACGCCGCCTCCCACCGCGGCCGTTCCCGTTGCGCCGGCTCCCGGTGCGCCGGCTCCCGGTGCGCCTGACCCCACGGCCACGCCTCCCGAGGCCCCGGTCGCTCCCCGGCAGAGGTAGACCTGCATGCCCAAACCTCTCGTGATCGTCGAGTCCCCGGCGAAGGCCAAGACAATCGCCGGCTTCCTCGGGAGCGGCTACATGGTCGAGCCGTCCGTAGGCCACATCCGTGACCTTCCCAGTGACGCCAGCGACATCCCCGCCTCGGTGAAAGGGGAGAGCTGGGCTCGTTTGGGAGTCGACGTCGACAATGGGTTCAAACCTCTCTACGTAGTGGTCCCCGGGAAAAAGGAACGGGTGACAAAGCTGAAGTCGCTCCTGAAGGACGCCAGCGAGGTGTACCTCGCCACAGACGAGGACCGCGAGGGCGAGTCCATTGCCTGGCACCTGCTCGAGGTCTTGAACCCGCGGGTACCCGTGAAGCGAATGGTCTTCCACGAGATCACCCCCGAGGCGATCCAGGAGGCGGTCGGCAATCCGCGCGACCTTGACCGGCGCCTGGTAGACGCCCAGGAGACGAGGCGGATCCTCGACCGCCTGTACGGCTACGAAGTGAGCCCGGTGCTGTGGCGCAAGGTCTTGCCGCGGCTGTCGGCCGGCCGGGTCCAGTCCGTCGCCACCCGGTTACTGGTCGAGCGCGAGCGGGCCAGGATGCGGTTCAGGGCTGCGTCTTTCTGGGACATCGCGGGACGGTTCCGGGCCGAGGCGGGTGGCTTTGGGGCCATGCTCACGTCGCTCGACGGCACGCGGTTGGCCACGGGCCGCGACTTTGGCGAAGACGGCGAGCTCACCCGGCACGACGTCGTCCGCCTGGACGAGCCCGGCGCTCAGGGCCTGGTGGACCGTCTGGAAGGGGCTGACTTCTCGGTCCGCAGCGTCGAGGAGAAACCCTGGAAACGTTCGCCTCACCCACCGTTCATGACCTCCACCCTCCAGCAAGAGGCGAGCCGCAAGATGCGTTTTTCCGCGGCGCGGACGATGCGAGTGGCCCAGGACCTCTACGAGTCCGGTCATATTACGTACATGCGCACCGACAGCACGACGCTGTCGGACCAAGCCCTGAGGGCGGCGCGGCGGGTGGTCAGCGACCTCTACGGGGACGAGTACCTGCCGGCCAGGCCTCGCCGCTATGACAAGCGAGTAAAAAATGCCCAGGAGGCCCACGAAGCCATCCGGCCGGCGGGAGACCACTTCCGCCATCCCGAGCGCAGCGGTCTCCACGGCGACCAGTTGCGGCTGTACGACCTCATCTGGCGGCGGACGGTCGCGTCGCAGATGTCCGATGCCCAGGGACTTTCAGTGCAGGTGCGCCTGGGCGCCATCAGTTCGGCCCGCGAGGACGCCGAGTTCGCGGCCAACGGCCGGGTGATCTCGTTCCCGGGCTTTTTGCGCGCTTATGTGGAGGGTTCAGACGACCCGGAAGCGGAGCTCGAGGACCGCGAGGTCCGCCTGCCCCGCCTGGCCGTCGGTGACCCCCTTACCGCCGAGGAACTTCGTCCCGAAGGTCATACCACTCAACCTCCGGCCCGTTACACGGAGGCGTCGCTGGTGAAGGCGCTCGAGGACATGGGAGTGGGGAGGCCGTCTACCTACGCCACCATCCTCGACACCATCCAGAGCCGAGGATATGTCTGGAAAAAGGGCACCGCGCTGGTGCCGTCGTGGACCGCATTTGCCGTCGTGGGCCTGCTCGAACAGCATTTTGCCAGGCTGGTCGATTACGGCTTCACAGCGGAAATGGAAGAGGACCTGGACGAAATCGCACGCGGCGACCAAGAATCGTTGCCCTGGCTCACCCGCTTTTATTTCGGCTCGCCCGGGGCCAAGAACGACGGCACTGGTCTGAAGCAGATGGTGGCGGAGCGATTGGCGGAGATCGACGCCCGCGCCGTCAATTCGATCCCGATCGGCGGGCCCGAGTCGGACGTGGTCGTTCGGGTGGGCCGCTTCGGCCCGTACGTACAGGAGGGCGAGAAGAGAGCGTCACTACCTGACGACCTGGCGCCGGACGAGTTGACGCTCGAGCGGGCGCAGGAATTGCTGGAGGCGCCGCCGGGGGAGCGTTCCGACCGGGTGGTGGGCGACGACCCCGCCACCGGGCTCCCCGTGCTGGTCAGGGCCGGCCGGTACGGGCCGTATGTCCAGCTCGGCCGGGCCGAGGAGCTGAGCACAAAACCCAAGACGGCATCGCTGCTTTCGGGCATGGTCCCCGAGGACGTGACACTGGACGAGGCCCTCCGTCTGCTCACCCTGCCCCGTCAGCTTGGCCGTGACGAGGCGACCGGGGAGGAAATCGTGGCGGACAACGGCCGGTACGGCCCGTACGTGCGCCGCGGTGCCGACTACCGTTCGCTCGAGAACGAGGACCAGCTCTTTACCGTTACTTTCGATCAGGCCCTCGAATTGTTGTCCAAGCCGAGGTCCCGCCGCCCCCGCCAGGCGGCCCAGCCGCCGCTGGCGGAGCTGGGCACGGACCCCGCAAGCGGGGCCCCGGTAGTCGTAAAGGATGGCCGGTTCGGGCCTTACGTGACCGACGGGACCGTAAATGCCTCGTTGCGCCGGGGCGACAGCGTCGAGACCCTGACCCTCGAACGGGCGGCGGAACTTCTGGCCGAGCGGAGGGTCAGAGCCGAAGCGGAAGGGTCTGCTGGAGGCGGGGTGCGCGGGCGCCAGCGGAGTGGTGGAGCCGGGTCGCGGGCCGGAGCCTCCCAGGGTGCCAAGAAAACCGCCGCCAAGAAAACTGCCGCCAAGAAGGCACCGGCCAAGAAGGCGGCGGCGGCCAAAACCACCGCGAAGAAGACTGCGGCAAATAAGACGGTGGCCAATAAAACGGTGGCCAAGAACACAGCCGCAAAGAAGACGGCCACAAAGAAGACGGCCACAAAGAAAGCGACAGCCAAGAAGTCCCCTGCCCGATAGCGGTCGGCGATTGCGTTATAACGCGCCAGGCGTACAAAAGTTGCTCGCTGCCCCCCTGCGAGCCGAAGGGCAGGGTGCATTTTTTCGACGGCGGGACCGGGCAAAGCGGTATTTTTACCTGACTTCCGGGTAAAGTCCCCACTTGCCCGCCCGGGAGAGGGCCCTTCAGCCTTTATCACCTGCCCTCAGCCTTTTGTCACCTGCCCTCAGCCTTGTGCGATGTGCCGTCAGCCTTGTGTCACCTGAAGGTCGCCCAACCCCACATGGGCATTCAGGTTTAGGTGGGGAGCGTTTTCGGGCGCCCCGGCCCCGCCGTACGACGTAACCCGTACGTTCGAGCCGGTGTTGCCGAAAACGTCGACCTGCCCTATGCCGGTGCGGGCATCGACGGTGACGACGGCGTCTTGGGGGACCTGGACGGTGAGGTTGCCGAGCCCCACTGTGACCCTGACGGACTGACCGCCTACGGGGAACGTGACGTTCGAGAGGTTGAGGTCGAGGTTGCCGGCGCCCAGGCGGTAATAGTTTTTTACCGCCGAAGCGCTGACGGGGGCGAACGTGTTGTCGCCGACGCCGCCTTTCAGCGACGAGCCCGTCCCGAGCGTGACGCCCACAGCCGTAAGGACGGCGAGCAACACCACGGCCGCCACCAAGGCGAGGACCAGACGTACGGCCCGGCGCAGGCCACGGGCGGCACTGGACCGTACCGTCGGCTTGCTCACGCTGGGGGCTGCGCTCGGGTTGACTTTAGGGGCGGTCTTGGCCGGGACGCCGGCCAGCGCCAGCTGGCCTGCAGCCCAGTCCGCGGCGGCCGTTTTCGCTGCCGCCCAGTCGGCGTCCGAACCGGCGCCGGGGTCAGCCGGGCCCAGAGAAGCCACCGAGCCCAGCGGTCTCGCCGCGGCCGCCGCCGGCGGCGTGGCTTCGGGCATCGTCTGCGCCGGCCCGTTGCCGCCGTTCGTCTCGGCTGGGGAACCGCTGACGTCGGCGCCACCGGTCCCGCCGGGGTTGCCCGTAACCCGTACGTACGGTACCCCCGCATCAGTCCGGTTTACGCTGGCAACGTAGGCGGCAGCCTGGCCTGCCCCCGCTGCGGGAGCGGGTTCCGTCGACGACGGGGCTGAGGTGGGCCCGGGGGCCGGCGCGCCCGGAGCAAATCCACCCCCCGGACCATCTGGTCCTTGTCCAGGCCCAGGCCCAGGCCCGGGCCTTGGCACTGGGCCGGCGGGCGGGGCGGCCTGGCTGCCCCACGCCGGCGGCGCCGCGGAGCCGGAACCTTCGCGGTGGCGGGCCAATAGCCAGAGGACCGCGGCCAGTCCGACGAGCCAGAACGGTAGCAGCCGCCAATGCCACCAGGGCCAGACGCCGAACGACCAGATCAGGGCCAGCGCCAGCGCGCCGAGGACCAGCGCCCACGAGCGGGCGGTGCGGTCCCAATCGTGCCACGGCCGGCCCGAGAACGTGGCCCTTGTCACTGCGCCGTCCTTGCCTTCTTCGGGCACGATTATCCACGCAATGACGTAAAGGATCACCCCGCCGAACCCTCCCAGGAACAGCAGAGAGGCGATGATGAAACCCACCCGCAGTACCGTGGCGTCTACCCCCAGGTACTGGCCCAGGCCGCCGCACAGGCCGGCAATCGTCCGGTTGGTCCGGCTGCGGCGGAACCTTCGCCTGGGTTCTCCGCTCCTCGGTGGAGGCGCCGAGTACGGGGGCGGTGTCGAACGAGGCGGCGGCGAGTACGGCGGCGGCGAGTACGGCGGAGGAGGCGGAGGCGGGGGCGGTTGCCACGCTTGGTCGTTCATATCTTGATCTTGGCTTCCAGGGCCCGTTCAGGCCATCAGGGTGGGCCCCAGGAAATCCCTGATATCGACCCTATGAGGGCCAGGGGACGGGTAGGGCCTCACCGGGTAACGCGCCGGTTCCACTACATGAGACTATGGGAGTTATCCGTTACGCACGCGATGGGAAGTTGCAGGGCCCGTCCGAGGTCGACGCGCCTGGCTCACGACCGCCGGCACCCTCGGGCTCACCCGGCCCGAGCCAGGGCCCGGCCCCGGGCCCG
>JASHVH010000561.1 GCA_030039575.1 Acidimicrobiales bacterium
GTCGGGCACTCGATGGGGACTGGCGAGGTAACTCGGTACCTGAGCCGCTACGGGTCGGCGCGGGTGAGCAAGGGCGTCCTTATCTCGCCAATCCCGCCTTACCTGCTGCAAACCAGTGACAACCCCGACGGGGTGCCGCAAAGCCTGTTCGAGGGGTTCGCCCAGAGCGCTCGGGCCGATACCCCGGCGTGGATGAACGCATTCCTGGGCAACTTTTACAACATCGACACTCTGCGGGGCACTCTGGTCAGCGACCAGGCCTACCAAGCCAGCTGGAACCTCGCAGTTACCGCCTCCGCCACCGCCGCGGTGGCTTGCATCCCGACCTGGGCGACGGACTTCCGCAACGACCTGGCCAAAATCGATGTCCCCATGCTGGTTGTCCAAGGCGACGCGGACCAGGTCCTGCCCCTGGAAAAAACGGGCAAACGCTTGCCCGGCCTGGTGAAGGACATACGACTGGTCGTTGTTGAAGGCGGCCCGCACGCGATCGCCTGGACCCACGCGGACAAGGTCAACTCCGCGCTGCTCGATTTCATGCGCAACTGACTCGGCCAGCCCAGTCAGAGTTCGTTACTAACCCACCCAGACACAACCATCCAAGGAGCCACGATGTCTAACCACTTCAGCGCAGACAACCTCAAGTTTCCCGGCAACGACCGCCGCCTGGACTTCACTGACCTGTTTGTGTTTGCCCCGCCCGACAACCCTGAGAAGACGGTGCTGATCATAGACTCGAACCCGACGAGCGCCCCGCCCCCCATACCCGCGCCCACGACCGGCCCGGAATTCCACCCGGACGCGGTCTACCGGATCAACATTGACACCGATGGCGACGCGCACGCCGACGTCGCCTTCACCTTCACCTTCACCGAGTTCAGGAACGGCACACAAACCGGGAGGGCCTGGTATGCGACCGGCCCCACGGCCCGCGAACCCGGGCCAGTCGGGGAGGAGCTCGCTGACGGTATTCCGGTCAGCTTCGATGGCTCCGTGCGCAACGTCCAGTGCGGTGATATCCGCCTAACCGCCGGGCTCCGCAGCGACCCGTTCTTCGCGGACGTCGAGGGCGCCTTACACGGCTTCCAATGGACCGGGCATGACGACTTCGCCGCCAACAACGTGGACTCCATCGCCTTGGAGGTCCCGAACGACATGTTCGGAACCGGCCTGCAGATCGGCGTCTGGGCCACGATCAGCTTGCGCCGCAACGGTGTGCTCGAGCAGATGGACCGCGGCGGGAACCCGACTATTAACCCGTTCATCAACCCAGATGGCGAAAAGAACCTTTACAATTCCCGCCAACCAGCCGACGACGTGGCCAATTACCTAG
This sequence comes from Acidimicrobiales bacterium, assembly GCA_030039575.1. GTDB lineage: Bacteria > Actinomycetota > Acidimicrobiia > Acidimicrobiales > Palsa-688 > Fen-671. Next base: position 1,334 of record JASHVH010000561.1, read on the forward strand.
GCCCGTGGTCCAAGATCTTGGAAACCAACGGAGGTTACTTGCCCGAGCAGGCCAAGGCCGCCGCCCTGCAGGTGTTGCCGGACATCCTCCACTACGACCGTACGAAGTCCCCGGGCTACCCAAACGGTCGCGTCCTCACCGACGATGTGTACAGCATGCGCTTTGCCTGGCTGAGCAACGGCAAGATCCCGCCGTCTGGGCTCAAACCGCACGACGACCTCCTGCCCGTCTTCCCCTACCTGGGGCCACCTAACCCCTAAGCAAAGCGACGACGCCAACTTAAATGCCCAACGAGTTAAGCGAGCCCACTATGGAGTTTCTCGTCACCATGACAACTCACGTCCCGGAAGGAACTTCAGAGAAGGCTGTCGACGACGTGACGCTGCTCTCTCCCCACCCAAACGACCCGGCAGAAGAAACAGGACAGCCGACAGAACAAGCTTGGTTGCGGACAACGCAATTAGGCCGCTGTCAACAGGTTCTGCTCCCCGAAACCAACGTAGAGGAGTTGGCCATGAAAGCCAAAATTGTCGAGGACGCGGACGTTGTCACCTACGTGGTGGTGTGCGACCCGGAGGATGAGGCGGTTTCCGCCTTGACCGAATTTGCCCGCTCGGAGAACCTGGAAGCCGCCCAGATCGGCGCCGTCGGCGCTTTCCGGCATGCCACTGTTGGCTGGTTCGACCCCGGGGCAAGGGATTACCGCCGCATCGCTGTAGACGAGCAGTGCGAGCTGCTGTCGCTCATTGGGGATGTCGCCGAAGGGCCGGATGGGCCCATTTTGCACGTGCATTCGGTGCTCGGTCTGTCCGACGGGACGACACGCGGAGGCGACCTACTGGAGGGACATGTATTTCCGACCCTGGAGGCCGTCGTGACCGAGACCCCGGCGCAGTTACGTAAGGTGCTGCGACCCGATATCGGTATCGCGCTGATCGATCTGGACAGGTCCCAGCCGTGACCTCCCGGCCTGTGCAAATCCCTGGGTTCGAGTACCGCCGCGTGGAAGTCGAGGGCAGCACGATCAACTGCGCCGTCCGGGGGCCCGGGCCGCCCGTCCTGATGCCCCACGGCTATCCCCAGAACCATCTCACTTGGCGCCACGTCGCCCCCGACCTGGCCGAGGACCACACCGTTGTGCCGGCCGACCTGCACGGCTACGGCGACTCGGACAAACCCGATCCCGACCCCGCCGAGCTGGCCTATTCAAAGCGGGCCATGGCCGACGACCAGCTCGGCCTCATGCGCCAGTTCGGCTTTAACTCCTTCCAGCTGGTCGGCCACGACCGCGGGGCCCGCGCCGGGCACCGGCTAGTACTCGACCACCCAGACGCGGTCACGAGCTTCGCGGTGCTCGACATCGTGCCGAGCCGGTATGCCTTTCGCCACCTGGCTCTTGCCACAGCCACGGCGAACTACCAGTGGTTCTACCTGCCCGCCGGGCGCGGCATCCCCCAGCACATGATCGCCGC